>CALKJE010000103.1 GCA_937995675.1 uncultured Saprospiraceae bacterium | reverse complement strand
CTTTGCAGAGTTTATTATTCCGTGGTGTTTTTAAGGAAGAAATGAGTTAGGTTTATAGATCATTTTGAAACCTCCATCATCGCCACTTTCATAATACTCACCATCGACAAAGCATCCGTAATCCTTCCGTCCATCACCATTGCCACAGCTTCAGAAAATGGAACTCGTATCACTTTCAAATCCTCGGTCTCTTCCGGTTCCGCTTCCCCAAAACTTAGATCACGAGCTACATAAGCCACGCCATATTCATCCGTAACGGAATTAGAAGTATGAAGCTCCAAAATTTGCGTCCAAGACTTTGCGGTAATCCCTGTCTCTTCTAATAATTCTCTTTTGGCGGCATCTAATGGATCTTCTCCAAGCGGACCACCTCCTTCAGGAATTTCCCAATGATAGTCGTTCAGCGTATATCGGTATTGACCAACTAACCAAGTGTGATTTTCCTCATCCAGAGGAACGATTCCGATGGCGGTATTTTTAAAATGTACTTTTCCGTAAATACCTGGGGTATGGGACGGAGTTAAAACATCTTCATGGGTAACCGTTATCCAAGGGTTGTCATAAACTTCTTTAACGGAGAGCGTAGTCCACGGATTTTTTTCTGATTGGTCTTTCATTATTTAGTTTTAGAATGGGGCGGTAGTTTTTAGCGCATGCAGGAAATTAGTGAAAATGGCAGGTTCTAAAACTATGGTAAATAGAAAACCAAAAACTGCACCAGCAAAGTGGGCAACATGGTCAATTCGATCTGTTCCTTTTTTTGCAGCCCAACTGGAATACACTAAATAAAGAATTCCTGCAATAATCGCTGGACATGGAATAACAAAAAATAACAATAACATATGCCAAGGAAGAAACAAGATAAAAACAAAGATTAGTCCCGAGACAGCTCCAGAAGCACCGACACTTGAGAAGTGGGCATTGTCTTTATGAATTAAAAAAGTTGGAATGTTAGCGGCTATAATTGTCAAAATATAAAGGAGTAAGAAATACAACCTTCCAAGCATTTCACCGAATATTGATAAAAAGTAATTTTCAATTACTTCTCCGAAAATGAAAAGGACATACATATTAATCAATAAGTGTCCCATACTACCATGCAAAAAACCAGAAGTTAATAACCGGTAATATTGATTAGATCTTTTTTCCTGATAGGGAGAATGTAGCAAATTTCCAAATCGTTGACGATCCTGAAAACAATTATAAGAAATCAAACTGGTTAGAATAACGATAATTAATGTTAAGCTCATAATTTAGGTATTGTGATAAGGTTCGTTTTTTAAAATAGTCATGGCTCGATATACTTGTTCTACCAAAAGTAACCGAATCATTTGGTGAGAAAAGGTCATGGAAGAAAGTGCCAGCTTTTGATTCGCTCGTTGATAAACGGAAGGATCAAAGCCATAAGCACCGCCAACTTGAAAAACAATCTTGGAGGTTCCACGGTTCATTTTCTCTTGAAACCAATCTGCAAATTTTTCGGAACTATAATGTTTTCCTTTTTCATCAAGCACCACTAAATAATCTATAGGGCGAAGTCTATCAAGGATTAATTTAGCTTCCTTTTTTTTAATTTCAGAAATTGAAAGATTTTTAGCATTTTTGAGGTCAGGTATGATAGAGGTAGTTTGTTTGAGATAATGTCCCAAACGCTTCTCATAAAGGTTTATTCCTGTTTTTAGATACTCTGCTTTTGTTTTACCGATATAACAAAAATCAATGGTCACATTTGATATTTTAAACTTGTTTTTGATGAAAACCTGTAAGCAATAATACGAAATTGTCTTCAACCAATCGGGACATCAATCATAGATTAACGCCAAATTATGAAAAAACTATTTTTAATCCGTCATGGGAAATCCAGTTGGTCAAACCCTGATTTGCAAGATTTTGATCGGCCCCTCAATAAACGAGGGATAAGAGATGCACCATTTATGGCTAAAATGTTGGTGGGAAAAGGTATCAAAGCGGACCAAATTGTTACCAGTCCTGCCAATCGAGCTATTTCGACTGCCCGTCAATTTGCGGCGGAACAAGGCATAAATCAAGAAGATTTGGTGATTCAGCATGGAATTTATGAGGCTTACCCGGAATTATTACTACAATTAGTCCGTGAATTCTCTGATGACTTAGATACGGTCTTAATGTTTGGTCACAATCCAGGATTTACCTACCTAGCAAATATGTTTGAAGGGGATTATATCGTTAATATACCAACTTGCGGTATAGTTGAAATTAATGCCGATATTCAAAAATGGGAAGATTTAGGTGGTACAAACGGAAAAATTGCCAATTTCTATTTTCCAAAACAATATTTCTCTTGAAAAAAGTCTTTTTAATTTTATTCCTTCCATTTCTGATCTCCTCCTGCGTAGAGCCAGAACTTGAATTTACTATACCCGATGACCAATTGGTTAAATTACTGTATGATATTCAAGTTGCGGAGGCAGCCTTGCAAACTGTTCACAGTAGCGTAAAAGACAGTGTGGTAGCCATTTATTATGACCAAATCTATGAATTGCACGGAGTGGACCAAACTATTCTAATGGAGAATATTGAAATTCTGAAAAAGAGCCCAGTTAAGTCTAATAAGATCTATAAAAAGGTATTGGAGTATCATAAGGAGGCCAAAGAAGAAAAAAAGTGAAAATCTCCAGGGCGGAAATTTTCACTAAGACTTATGAGAGAATAATTAAAAGGCTACGACAAATCTAATCAGATTTTTACAGTTT
>CALKJE010000102.1 GCA_937995675.1 uncultured Saprospiraceae bacterium | reverse complement strand
CGATCCACGTGGTGCATTATACAACGTGATTCAATCCAAAAACACCATCGGTTCTGGAGGGGTACAAGGAAAAGGTTTTTTACAAGGGACCATGACCAAACTAAACTATGTACCGGAACAATCCACGGACTTTATTTTCTGTACCGTAGGAGAAGAGCAAGGCTTTGTAGGAACAGTGGGGATCGTGGGATTATTTTTATTATTACTATTAAGAATTACCATATTGGCGGAACGTCAGAGAGCAGATTTCTCACGTTATTATGCTTATAGTTTTGCTGGTATTTTATTTGTCCATTTCTTTGTGAATATTGGTATGACCATGGGATTAGTCCCTGTTATCGGTATTCCCTTACCATTCATTAGCTATGGAGGATCTTCCATTTTGGCTTTTACCATGATGACCGGTATTTTATTAAGCCTGGACAGCAATCGTCTTACTGCATGAAATTTAAATTAGAACATAAGGATCCGAATTCCAATGCCCGAACGGGTATAATTACAACAGATCACGGAGAAATTCAAACACCCATCTTTATGCCTGTAGGTACTGCTGGTACGGTGAAGGCGGTGCATCAAGCTGAACTTAAAAAAGAGATTGAAGCTGAGATTATTCTTGGTAACACCTATCATCTTTATTTGCGTCCTGGTCTTGATGTCTTGAAAGGTGCAGGAGGATTACATAAATTTATCAATTGGCCGCATCCGATCTTGACAGATAGTGGTGGATATCAGGTGTACTCGTTGAGCCACCGACGAAAAATAAAAGAAGAAGGGGTAACCTTTCAATCGCATATTGATGGTTCTCGACATTTCTTTAGTCCAGAAATTGCCATTGATATACAAAGAGCAATTGGTGCCGATATTATCATGGCTTTTGATGAATGTACTCCCTATCCCTGTGATTATCACTATGCAAAAAAATCAATGCGAATGACGCATCGATGGCTGAAAAGATGTTGTGATCATTTTGATAAAGGAGAAGGCCACTATGGATATAAACAATCCTTCGTTCCAATCGTACAAGGAAGTACGTATGATGATCTGCGGAAAGAATCTGCGGAAACTATTGCGAGCTATGAACGAGATGCCAATGCGATTGGAGGCCTTTCTGTAGGAGAGCCAGCCGAAGAGATGTATCGAGCGACAGATCTTGTCTGTGGAATACTACCGAAAGATAAACCACGTTATCTTATGGGAGTTGGAACGCCCGCAAATTTGCTAGAGTGTATTGCGCTAGGAGTAGATATGTTTGATTGTGTGATGCCGACGCGGAATGCTCGTCATGGATTTTTATTTACACAAAATGGCATCATTAATATCAAAAATAAAAAATGGAAAGATGACCATAGTCCGATTGATCCTGATGGACATTGTACGACTACTCGAACACATTCCAAAGCTTATTTGAGACATTTAGTTCAAAGCAAAGAAATTCTAGGCGGACAGATAGCAACCTTACATAACCTAAGCTTTTATCTTTGGTTGATGCAAGAAGCTCGAAAACACATTGTAGCGGGAGACTTTTCAACCTGGAAAACCAGTATGGTAGAACAAGTTCAGCGTCGACTATAATTGAATAAAAAAGTATGCTTAAAATTCTGGATAGATATATTATAAAAAAATTTCTATCTACCTTTTTCTTTTCTGTACTCATCTTTACGCTTATTTCTATCATAATTGATTTGAGTGCGAATACGGAAAAATTTATAGAAGGTAAAGTCCCGTGGGGAGAAATTTTTGGGGACTATTATCTCAACTGGGTGTTATGGATCAACGGGTTATTATTCCCACTCTATGCACTGATTGGGGTAGTTTTCTTCACTGCGCGGATGGCCTATAATTCTGAGATTATTTCTATTCTTAATGCTGGGATTTCTTTTCGTCGACTAATGCGGCCTTATCTAATCGGTGGTCTAATTTTATTTGGAATTCATCTGGTAGGCAATCATTACGTCATTCCTTTAGGAAATCAAAAACATTATAGTTTTCAGCACGAGTATATTTGGAAAAATAATGATAGAGGTAAAACGAAAGATGTTCATCTTTTTATTGGACCCAATACTAAAATTTATATTGATCACTTTAATAAAAAATCTCAGAAGGCAACAGACTTCCGTGTTGAAAAAATTATTGATAATAAAATTGTCTATCTACTAAAAGCACAAACCGCTGAATGGCTAGGACCACCGGATAAATGGCGAATTCATAATTATACGGAGCGTACTTTTGATGGAGTCAAAGAAGGGTTTGTCAATGGTGAAAAATTAAAAATGGATACCACCTTTAATTTAACACCAGCCGACTTTGTCCGCTATATCAATCATAAAGAAATGTTGACGACGCCCGAACTGAATAGCTTTATTCAAAAAGAAAAAGGAAGAGGTGTTGGAAATACCAAAGTTTATGAGGTAGAGCTACACCGGAGGACGGCAGAACCATTTACCATCCTTATTCTTACCTTGATTGGTTTTGCAGTTGCATCGCGTAAAGTTCGTGGAGGAATGGGCTTTCAATTAGCGATTGGTGTAGGTATTGGTGCCATCTTTATCTTTATTTCTAAATTCTCTGCCACCTTCTCTATCAATGATAGCCTTCCTGCTATTGTAGGTGTTTGGATTCCCAATGTTATTTTTTCAATTATTGCCATATTTTTAATCTTGAAATCAAGAGGATAACCATTTTTTGAGTGATTTCTCCCTTTTTTGTCTATTCTTTTGGATGCTAACTGTCATGAAGCGGACTAGTTTTCACTTTTTATTGAAAATAAGATAAGTTTAATAAATTTAAGATTTAAAATCGTAAACAATTGATTAACAAGTATTTAAAAATATTAAATTATCACTTTTAAGTAAAAATGCCTTCCAAAATTGACTTTCACGACCTACTTGAGGTTTGATTTTGTTTAACTTATGCGTATCTTTGAGTTAACAAATGAAAATAGTTTTTTAAACTCCTAAAGATTACCATTATGACGGTTCAAGAATTCAATAATAAATTTAACAAACTCGATACTTTACTCCATAACTTCGCTTATAATCTAACTAAGAACGGAGAAGATGCGAAGGACCTTTTCCAAGAAACTGCCTTTAGAGCGTTAACCAACCGAGATAAATTTCGCATTGGAACGAACTTTAAAGCATGGAGTTTTACGATCATGAAAAATATTTTCATCAATAACTATCGTAAGAAAGCACGTTCTAAGACCATCATTGATTCTACAGATAATATGTTCTATATCAATTCAGGCAGCAACGCTGTAGATAATGGAGCTGAGTCAAATATCATGATGGAAGAACTTTCTAAGATGATTGGTGGATTAGATGAAATTATCCGAATTCCATTTTTGATGCACTACAAAGGGTTTAAGTATCAAGAGATCGCAGACGAATTAGGATTACCACTAGGTACCGTAAAAAGTCGAATCTTTTTTGCTCGTAAAGAACTAAAACAGCTAGTTCTCGGAAGATATGCCAATACAGAATTGGTGAAGCAACACGCTAAGATTAGTTAAAATTAAAAGGCCTAAACAAATAGGAACGGTATGACTTCGGTTGTACCGTTTTTTTTTGGCTATTTTTGGAAAATGACCAATATCTTCACAAAAAAATTACTTGCTTGGTTTAAGAAAAATCATCGACCCATGCCTTGGAAGGGAGAAAAGAACCCTTATTTGGTTTGGCTTTCGGAGATCATTTTACAGCAGACCAGAGTAGCGCAAGGATTGCCCTATTTTGAAAAATTTAAGGCAGCTTATCCAACCATTACACATTTGGCCAATGCACCAGAAGACGAAGTTTTAAAATTATGGGAAGGATTGGGTTATTACTCTCGAGCTCGGAATTTACATTTTACAGCTAAAGATATTCGGGATAATTATGCTGGTGTTTTTCCGACCCAATATGAGGATATTTTAAAGTTAAAAGGAGTTGGAACGTATACTGCCGCCGCGATTGCTTCCTTTGCTTATGATTTGCCTTATGCTGTTTTAGATGGTAATGTATTTCGAGTTTTATCTCGATACTTTGGGATTAAAGAACCAATTGATACGACAACTGGGAAAAAGGTCTTTACCAAATTATCTCAAGAATTATTGGCTAAAAAAAGACCAGCAGATCATAACCAAGCAATTATGGATTTTGGGGCGACGCAATGTGTGCCCGCAAATCCAAACTGTAAGGTATGTCCACTAGTAAAAACATGTGTCGCTCATAAGGATGACTTGATAAGACAACTACCCATCAAATCAAAAAAAATGAAAAAACGGAGTCGTTTTTTTCACTATCTAATTATCAATCACGAGAATCAAGTTTGGATCCGAAAGAGAGTTGAAAAAGATATCTGGCAAGGACTTTATGAATTTCCGCTTTTAGAAACGGATAAATTACTCGACCGAAAACAATTAGAGCGCAATGCTGACTACCAACAGCTTCTCTCTCCAGCATCCATGATTAATCGTATTTCTGCTCCCTTTTCTCAGCAATTGACGCATCAAAAAATCAATGCGCTATTTTTCGAAATTAATATAGAAAAGCCATTGAAAAATCCACCAGAAGGTTGGATAAATATTTCTCGAGAAGCGCTTGAAATCTATGCATTTCCCCGTGTTATTGATTTGTATTTACAAGATAAATCGCTATATTTAAACTTTTAGAAGTGTAAGGAAAATAAGGCCTTAATTTTCATTAAATAATCTAATTTCTACACTTTCTCACTAATATTTAGAGTAAAAAAATAAAACAGTTAACTATGATTAATAAAGTCATTATTGTTGGAAATTTAGGTAAAGATCCTGAAGTTCGACACTTTGAAGGAGGTTCTTCTGTTGCTTCTTTTTCAGTAGCTACTAGTGAAAGCTATATGGATAAAAAAACAAACGAAAAAGTAACAAATACTGAATGGCATAATGTGGCATTATGGGGAGGATTGGCTGGTGTAGCAGAAAAGTATTTGAAAAAAGGAACACAAGTTTATATTGAAGGAAGTCTAAGAACACGCAAGTGGCAAGACAAAGACGGGAACGATAGATATACAACAGAAATAGTTGGACGTACCATGAAAATGTTGGGTAGCAGAGAAGGAAATAGTGGAAGCTATACTCCATCACCTTCTGCAGCAGATGCGCCAGCAACAACCAACAACCCATCGGTCAAAGAACCAGCAGGTGGAGACGACGATTTGCCATTTTAAATAAGTACGTAAATACTTAAAAAAATCGTATTTTATTCATCTAAAGTCGTTTGTGCCCCTGCATAAACGACTTTAGTTTTATTGACTAATTAACTAAACATTGGACGTAGAGTCGGGTAATTTATCGTACAGCCTTTTGCTCTGGATGTTTCCGGGAATAGCCATTTCTTGGGGAGGTCTTATCTTTGGTATTTTAATGATCGTCCTATTGTTGATTTGCTCTGCCCTGATTTCTAGTTCAGAGGTAGCTTTCTTTTCTTTAACGGCCAGTGATTTTCAAAAATTAGAACAAGAAAATAACAACCGGTCATCTCAGGATATTTTATCGTTAAAAGACTTCCCTCGCCGATTATTGGCAACCATTCTTATTAGTAATAATTTTATCAATATTGGAATCGTTATCCTTTCGGATTATATTTTCCGGATGGCATTACCAGTTGCTAACTTCGTTGCTATGATGCGTAGCGTTCCGGATTACTGGTTGCTTTTTGGAATGACGAGAGAGCAGTTAGGGAAATATATTCACTTTGGGATTACCGTTATTGGCGTTACGTTTCTATTGGTTTTATTTGGTGAGGTAGCGCCCAAAGTTTATGCGAAACTCAATAATATGAAAATAGCACGGTTTATGTCTCGGCCGTTGATGTTTCTTTCAACCGTTTTTAAGCCGTTGAGCAACCTATTGATTTCTGGAACTTCTATTATTGAACGGAAACTTGCTCATCGTGCAGGAGCAAGTAGCACTAGCAAACAAGACATTGATCAGGCGATTGAATTGACTGTTAAAGATGAGCAACAAGAAATCGATATCTTAAAAGGAATCGTAAAATTCGGTGAAGTTTCCGTTAAGCAAATTATGTGTTCTCGAGTTGATGTAGTAACGGTTGATTTTAAAACGACTTTCGCAGAATTGATTAAACTGATCAAACAATCCGGTTATTCTCGAATACCAGTGATTGACGAAGACTTTGATAATGTTACAGGTATTTTGTATGTAAAAGATTTACTAAAATTTCTAAATGAGGCGGATGATTTTGAATGGCAAGGGTATATTCGACCAGAAGTACACTATGTTCCAGAAGCAAAAAAAATCAGTGATTTACTCAAAGAATTTCAAAGTAAACGCCAGCATATGGCAATCGTAGTGGATGAGTATGGAGGTAGTTCAGGAATCGCTACATTGGAAGATATTATGGAAGAAGTGATTGGAGAAATCAAAGATGAATTTGATGATACGATTGAAGTAGAATTCAAAAAAATCGATGATACTAATTTTGTTTTCGAAGGAAAGACATTGCTCAATGATGTTTGTCGAGTAGTGGGTATTGATACAGGAATATTTGATGATGAAAAAGGAGATGCGGATTCTCTGGCTGGTTTATTATTAGAAATTATCGGGTTCATTCCAAAAAAAGGTCGCGTTGTTTATAGCGGAGAATATCGGTTAGAAGTAGTATCGGTTAATAAGCGTAGAATTGAACAAATCAAGATTACGCTACCAAAAAAATAAGTAAAAATTATCGTAATGGCTAGATTAAATACACTGTGTAATAAATTCATTAGCATATTAATTCTGTGTTTGTTAGGCTGTTGGGGTTGTGAGGATACGACAGTTTATACACCGAAGCCTCGTGCCTTTCCAAGAGTTATTTATCCAGAGAGGACCTATGAGCAGTTTGACGAATCCTATTGTGATTTTTCTTTTACTTATCCAGGTTATGCTTCCGTTCAGCAGGATACTTTATTCTTTGATGAGAAACCAGCGCACCCTTGTTGGTTTGATTTAAATTATCCAGATTTTAATGCACGACTTTATTGTACTTACTATCCGATTGATAAGAATAATACTTTCGAAAGGTTAAGAGAAGATACCTATAGAATGGCGAATAAGCATATTGTAAAAGCCAATGCCATCGATGAAATACCTATTGAAAATAATCAAGAAATTGGTGGTTTTGTGTTTAGATATAAAGGTCCTACTGCTACGCCACTTTCTTTTTTTCTGACAGATACTACGGATAATTATCTAAACGGTGCATTGTATTTTCAGTCTCGTCCTCGACCAGATTCTTTGGCTCCTGTCTTAGCTTTTATTCAAGAAGACATCGAAAAAATGATAGCCTCTTTTAAGTGGAAAAAATAGAAAAAATTAATTCAGATATATAACAACATCGCTTGTTGAATGGCATAAAAAAACGGATCAAACCAAAGGCTTGACCCGTTTTATTTAGAAACAAATAACTATACTGTTTTGGTTAAAAACTAGAGACTAGTTTTCAGCAGCTTTTTCCGTTTTAGTTTTCTTCTTTGAAGTCTTTTCTACTGGAGTTTCTTCCGCTTCTTCTGGCTCTTCCATATAATCATCTCCAGCTAGAATTTTTGCTTTAATCTTAGCTTCTATTTCTAGTGCAATTTCTGGATTATCTTTTAAGAATAGCTTAGCTGATTCACGACCTTGCGCAATCTTACTACCCTGGTAACTATACCAAGCACCACTCTTTTCAATGATCTCTTGATCAACTCCTATATCGATGATCTCACCTGTTTTAGAAATACCTTCTCCGTAAGTGATATCAAATAATGCAATTCTGAATGGTGGAGCTAATTTGTTCTTAACAACTTTCACTTTTACGTGGTTACCAACAACGTTTCCTTCTTTGTCTTTAATGGCAGAACCAGACTTACGAATGTCCAAACGAACAGAAGCATAAAATTTTAATGCATTACCACCAGTAGTTGTTTCAGGATTACCGAACATAACACCAATCTTTTCTCTTAGCTGGTTGATAAAAATACAGCAACAACCAGTACGACCAATGGTACCTGTCAACTTACGCATTGCTTGCGACATCAGGCGTGCTTGTAATCCCATTTTAGAATCACCCATCTCTCCTTCAATTTCACTTCGTGGTACCAAAGCTGCAACTGAATCAACTACGAGCATATCAATAGCACCACTACGGATTAAGTTTTCCGCAATTTCTAGCGCCTGCTCACCATTATCTGGTTGAGAGATTAAAAGGTTTTCGATATCAACACCAAGTCCTTCCGCATAGAAACGATCAAATGCGTGTTCTGCATCAATAAAGGCAGCAATACCACCTTGTTTTTGACATTCTGCAATTGCATGAATAGCCAAGGTTGTTTTACCAGAAGATTCTGGTCCGTAAATTTCAACAACTCGTCCTTTAGGTAATCCATTGATTCCTAGTGCAAGGTCAAGACTCAAAGAGCCAGTAGGAATAGTATCTACTTCAACAACTTGCTTTTCACCAAGTTTCATTACGATTCCTTTTCCGTAAGTTTTTTCTAGACGACTCATTGTCATCTCTAATGCTTTTTTCTTAGCGTCGTTTTCTTTAGACATTATAAGATATTTTTAGTGTTAAGATTGAAGTACAACAGGCTTTAAGGTGGATTAAAATGTTGTACAGATTTTTAAATTTATTTCAACAAACAATGTTGTTTCTGATGCAAATATAAACGAATTGTTTTTAAGTTCCAAACTTTTTTCAACAAAATCATTATATTTTTTTCGTTTGTCCTATATTTAGTTAGACAATATACGTTGTAAACGCAAATAAGTGATTGTTGTTTCAATTGTAATCAAAAAATAAACAAAAAAATGATTTTCACAATTTTTTAGACAAAAAGTCAGCTAATTCTAGTTTATAATGACTTTTTGTCATCAAAAATTGATATTTTTCAGAAGATATGACGCGAAAATTGGAATGGTACAACAGTTGATGAAAGAAATAAGTGTAACTGCGAATTATTGCAGAAAAACTTTTTAAAACAAAAAAAATATATCATGACTTATCTAGCAAAAGTAAATTCTCGAAGAAGAAACCCATTTTTTCCTGCACATTTTGATGCTTTTTTAAATGAAGTAGTAAAGACCAATAACTTTGTGAAGCAAAAACCTTTAGTAAATGTCTCTGAGACAGATGAATCCTTTATTTTGGAAGTAGCGGCACCTGGTTTGAAAAAAGAAGATATCGATCTAAAGATTGAAGATGAAGCCTTAATCATCAGTTCAAAGAAGGAAGAAACAAAGGAAAATTATACAAGACGAGAATTCAATTTCAACAATTTTGAGCGCCGGTTTCAACTAAACGAAACCATTGATGCGGAAAACATCAAAGCAAATTTTGAAGATGGTATTCTGAATATTGTCTTACCAAAAATAGTAGAAGAGACGAAGGATACGAATCGTAAAATTGAGATTAAATAAGAACTGGTCGAAAGATTTGTTGAGATTATTTGAGATCAATCACTAAAAAAAGTCGGAAGCATCATCTGCTTCCGACTTCTCTTTTTTATAAAAATAAGTATCCGACTTATTTCTGTTTCACCTTAATTTTCTTTCCAGTCTTCAGTTCGTAAGGATCTGTTACATTATTAAGCACAAGAATATCACTCATAGAAACGCCATGAAACTTCTCCGCAATTTCATGTAAAGTTTCATCCTTTCCAATCAAATAATATAGATAATTTTCACGCAGTGCAGATTTAGCAGGCAAATACTTTAAGTCTGGTAGTGTGCGCTTATCTACACGAGCAGTTTGCTTTTGATTAGTTGATCTTTTTGGTTTTGAAATGCTATTAGGTTGTTTAGAAATTACTTTACTGACCGCAAGCGTTGCAACGGGAGACAACGGCTTAAATGCTGGACTACTCACCATCTTTGGGGTATAAACACGTAGCTCTCGACCAGGTTTTAATGTGTAACCAGAACGCTGATTCCAAGTTTGTAAATCTGCTGCAGTTACACCATAATAGTCTGCAATACTCTCATAAGTTTCACCTGCAAAAACGGTATGAACTGACGTGTTTTTATTCTCACTATAGTCGATCATAACAGGTGCCGGAATCGGCTTAACGTTGATTCTTTTGACTTCAGAATCTGGACGTCCCAAGTAACTTAGCAAGTTGCCCATATATTGCTGAGGCAAAACTAGGTTACTTCCTTGTCGACTAGAAGGAATATATTTTTTCTTGTAAGAAGGATTGAGTTTTTCGATCAGGTGCATTGGAACACCAGTCATTCGCTCAATATCGTAGAAGCTAATTTTTTTATAAATCTTAATTAACTCCGTCATCTGAAGATCTATTTCTGGATAAACAGGAACGAGGTTATGCTCCGGATAATAATTAACGACATAAGTAGCTGCGATAAAAGCAGGAACATAATTTTGAGTTTCTTTCGGTAAATACCGTTTGATTCGCCAAAAGTTTTTACTCCGTCCTCGTTTGATCGCACGATTGACTCGACCAGGACCACCATTATAAGCAGCTAACGCTAGCTCCCAGTTATTGTACCGCTTGTATTGTTTTTTTAAATACTTAGCAGCAGCTAAGGTAGATTTATGTGGATCTCTTCGTTCATCTACCGTGCTATTGATCTTAAGACCATTCTCTTTTCCAGTTGGAGGCATAAACTGCCAAAGACCAACTGCTCCACTTCGAGACACTGCTTTAGGATTTAAAGCAGACTCAACAATAGAGAGGTATTTTAAGTCAACAGGTAAATTATTTTCGGAAAGATATTTTTCAAACATCGGAAAATAAATACTGATCCGACCGAGCATTGCTTCTGTATGCTGTCTTTTTTTGACAGTATAAGTTTTAATATAGCTTTTCACCGCAGGTGTAAAACGTGGCGGTGCTACAGCACTAGTCATCCGATTAAGTCGATCACGAATTTCACTATCTGTAAAGGTAGGAATGATGTTATCGTAACTATAGGATGGTTGGATGGAGGTCTGACCTTTTAGAGCGTTATAATTTAATATTAAAATAATAACGAAGAACAGACTGTAGGAATAATGTTTCATAAGTAAATAGAAATATTTGAAGTCTTTACTTTGAATATACTAGCAAAGTAGATAACCGACTACAATAATACAGTTATGAATCTAAAAAACGAAGACAAAAGGGATCAACAATTCATTGACGACCTTATTTAACGTTTTATTAGAGAATTATGAAGTCCTGAACAACTTCTGTACCTATTCTACGTGAAAAAGCGGTACATGTTGGGATTATTATCAAATATCGTCTAAATGTGAATAAGTTAGGGCTATTATTTTGAGTGAATTATAAACCTTCTTGCCAATTTTCTTTGACTCCAATAACAGGAAGAACTAGGTAATATCCACTGTGATTAGGTGGAATAATCTCTTTACGGTATGATGGGTTCAGTTGGATAATGGTACGCTTATCTAAACCTGTCAGTTTTGCAATTTTAGCAAAAGAAAAACGGGTATGAATTTTTTGTACCTGTGTCATTTGTAAAGTATAATCAGGATATCTAGGACGTAAATTATAGAATTGATAATTTTTCATAGCGTAGTTAATCGCAATGAATCGATCTAGATAGTGTTGTGTTTCTTTTGGCAAAGAAGAACGAATATCCCAAAAGGAGCTACCGTTGGTGCGACGCAATTCTCTGTCAACTCGGCCAGGACCACAGTTATAAGCAGCAATAGCTAATCCCCAATCTTGATAACGAGCATGTAGTTCTTGTAAATATTTTAGAGCTGCATCGGTAGAACGATAAATATCTTTACGCTCATCTACGTAATCATCAATGACGAGTCCCATTTGACGGGCAGTAGGCGCCATAAATTGCCAAAGACCAACTGCTCCAGTTGGAGAGATCGCATTAGGATTAAGGTGAGATTCAATTACCGAAAGATATTTTAATTCATTTGGTAAATTATGTGCAGCTAAATATTCTTCAAAAATTGGAAAGTAAATGGTAGCATTACCAATAATACGTTGTGTACTGGATTTTCCACGAACTAGATAACTATTGATGTACTTTTTAACATTCTTATTAATACGCACTTCGAACATATCATGGATTCCGCTAGGCAGGTTTTCCTTGATTTCTTTTTTTGATCTAAAAAAAGAATACTCTTTTGCAGAAACTAGTTCTGTAGAACAGAAGAAGGTAAAAGCAAATAAAGAGAGGTTTAAGATTATTTTTGATTTCATTGGGAATAAGATTTAGTCAAAAAAAAACTAGCAATCGCCAATAATTTTATGAATTATAGTAAAGCTTCTCTTTAACAGTTTCTTATCATTGATTTCCTAATTGAAAACCAAACAGCTATGCAAAGTACGAAAATTTGTATTGGGTTTTAAAAAGTAGATGTGGTCGTATTTATACTAGACTAAATGTGATACAAAATTAAGGGGCGTTTAGAAAAGGAACAATACCCAAAAGGGGTATTTATAATAAGAGAAGTTTATTAACTACGTAAGTTGTTGATTATTAATGTTTTTTGCAAAATTCAGTAATTCATGCTCTTTGTACCGATCAGATATAATCTGTATTCCAAAAGGCATATTTTCTTGGTTTTTACCTAAAGGAATAGCAATCGCTGGGATCCCAGCCATGTTTGCATGTACAGTGTATATATCTGCTAAATAAGTGGCTATTGGATCAGCTGATTTCTCACCAATTTTCCATGCAACAGTAGGGGTAACGGGCATGATAATATGGTCGAATGATTTAAAGATATCTTTCGTTTGTTCGGTAATCAGCCGACGAACCTTCTGAGCTTTTTGATAATAGGCATCATAATAACCTGAGCTTAAAACAAATGTTCCCAATAATATTCTGCGCTTAACTTCTGTTCCAAAGCCCTCTGTTCTTGATTTTTTATAGCTCTCTTGAAGTTCTACTACTTCGGGACTGCGATACCCAAATCGTACACCATCATAACGAGATAAATTGGTGGAGGCTTCGGCAGTTGTCAGCACATAATAAGCTGGGATTAAGTAGTCTAATAAATCAAAATTTAAGCCAACCACCTCATGACCATCTTTTTTTAATTTTTCTAAAAATTTAAGGCTGGAACTACGAATTTCAGGATCAATAGAAGGATGATTGAGAGTAGATTCGAAGTAAGCGATTTTTTTTGGAGTAGTATCAGAGTCTAAATTGCTATATTTTTCTACCCTTGATGGTGAAGCAGTACTGTCATATTCATCTGGTCCAGCCATTATTTCTAATAATAGCGCAGCATCAGCCACAGTATGTGTGATGGTTCCAATTTGATCAAAGGAGGAAGCATAAGCCAACAGTCCATACCGAGAAATTCGTCCATAAGTAGGTTTCATACCCACTAAACCGCAAAAGGCAGCGGGTTGTCTGACCGAACCACCTGTATCACTTCCTAGAGATGCGGTACAAGTATTTGTTTGAACAGCAACGGCAGAAGCACCAGAAGAACCACCCGGTACTCGATTTTCTCCTAGGGCATTGATGGTAGGACCATAAGCAGAATTTTCGTTACCAGAACCCATCGCAAACTCATCACAATTAACTCGCCCAATAACAATTACATCTTCATCTAATAATCGTTGTAAAGCCGTTGCAGTATAAAGTGATTCAAACTCCGCTAAAATTTTAGAGCCACCCGTAACTTGATGTCCTTTGTAGCAGATCACATCTTTGATAGAAATCACCATCCCATAAAGCCTTCCCATAGAACTGGGATTTTTTGAATAGCGTTCATCAAGCAATTTTGCACGTTCTATCGCCTCATCTGCAAATACCTCGACATAAGCATTTAGGTGTTTGGTTGATTCAATGGAATTAAGGTATTGGGATACCAACTGAGTAACGGTAAGGTTACCAGATATTATTTGCGATTGGATAGAAACAAAATCATTATTTTTCATGAAGTAGTGGTATCGAAAGAAAGATTATTTTAATTTTTCTAAGAGTTCAGGAAGCGTATATTTTTCTTGATCTCCAGTAGCCATATTTTTAAAAGCTAGTTTGCCCGAATTCATTTCTTCACTACCAATTACCACCACAAAAGGTACTGCTCTGGCATTGGCGTATTTCATTTGTTTATTCATTTTGGTTGGCTGTGGATATAGCTCCGCAGAAATTCCAGCTGCACGCAATTCATTTAAAACCGAGAAAGCATATTGGTGTGAGGCTTTGTCAAAGGCAACCAACAAACATTTTAACTGAACGTCAATATTGTCAGGAAATAAATTGAGCTCTTCCATGACATCAAAAATCCGCGCGGCTCCAAAAGAAACGCCAACTCCGGAAACTCCTTTAAGGCCAAAGTTTCCAGTCAGATCATCATATCGACCACCACCGCCGATACTACCCATAACAGCGTCATTCGCTTTGACTTCAAAAATACAACCAGTATAATAACTCAATCCACGAGCAAGCGTAATGTCAAATTCTATTTTATTTTTAGCAGGTTTAGTATCAAAATATTCGTGGAATTCTTCCAGTTCCTGTATTCCTTTTAATCCCGTTTCACTATTTTTAAATAATTCTTTTAAAGGTGCTAAACTCGTAACCGAAAGCATCTCTTGAATTTTTTCAATAGCAGATTCATCCATACCTCGTTTAGCCAATTCATTGGTAACGCCGTCCATTCCAATTTTATCGAGCTTGTCGATCGCGGTAGTCATAGCAATAAAATTATCAGCAACTCCCGCAGCTTCAGCCATTCCAAATAATACTTTACGGTTATTGATTTTTATCGTAACATTGACCCCTAAGTCCGCAAAAACTTCATCGTAAATCTGAGCTAACTCAGCTTCCAGCATTAATGAATCAGAACCAACGACATCTGCATCGCATTGATAAAATTCTTGATAACGGCCTTTTTGTGGACGGTCAGCTCGCCAAACTGGTTGAATTTGATAGCGTTTAAAAGGAAAGCTAATATCATTTTGATTCATCACTACGTACCGTGCAAAAGGAACCGTCAGATCATATCGCATACCACGTTTGGAAACGCTTTGCGTAAACTTGGCTGAATTTTTTTCTGCGAAAGCAGCCTCATCCGATTTGTTTAAATACTCCCCATTATTAAGCACTTTGAAAAGTAATTTATCACCTTCATCACCGTATTTACCCGTAAGCGTAGAAAGATTTTCCATCGCGGGTGTCTCAATCGGCTGGTAACCATACTTAACAAAAACACGACGAATGGAATCGAAAATATAATTGCGTTTGATTACCTGCGAAGGAGAAAAGTCGCGGGTACCTTTTGGAATAGATGGTTTCATAACCGGAGGATAAATTATTTTTTGATAAGAAAAAATACAGAAGCCTGTATTAGCTTGTAAATATTAAAACCCAAAGAAGAGATTAATAATTCCCAAACATAACTAATGTTTTAAATTTGTTAGCCTAATTTTTTCTCAATCAGGCTAACGATTTTTCAAAGTAAATATAGATTAAAGAGCTGATGTAAATTGCTTTAAGAAGCGAACATCATTTTCGAATAATAATCGAATATCATTGATTCGATAGCGAAGCATTGCTTGTCGTTCTATACCCATTCCGAAGGCAAAGCCAGTATATTTTTGGGAATCGATGCCACAGTTTTCCAATACTTTTGGATCAACCATTCCACAACCTAAAACTTCTACCCAACCTGTATATTTACAAACATTACAACCTTTAGAATCACAAATAAAACAAGATACATCCATTTCGGCACTAGGCTCTGTAAAGGGAAAGTAAGAAGGTCGCAATCTGATTTTCGTATTCGGACCATACATTTCTTGTGCGAAGTACAACAAGGTTTGTTTAAGGTCAGCAAAGGATACATTTTCATCAACGTATAATCCTTCTACCTGATGAAACTGACAATGCGCTCTTGCTGAAATGGTTTCATTTCTATAAACTCGACCCGGAGCAATAATGCGAATCGGTGGCTTTTTGTTGGTCATAACCCGTGCTTGTACGGACGAGGTGTGTGTACGCAGTAACATAGACGTGCTATCCTTGAGGTAGAACGTATCTTGCATATCTCTAGCAGGGTGATCTTCAGGAGTATTCATGGCACTGAAGTTATGCCAATCGTCCTCAATTTCACGATCTTCCGCAACGGTAAAACCGATGCGAGAAAAGATATCAATAATACGATCCATCGTAATAGAAATAGGATGACGAGAACCCAAGGCAATTGGTTCGCCGGAAGCGGTTAGGTCAAGTTTTTGTCCTTCAGAAGCGGCAGCAGCACTACTTTGTGCAGCTTGTAAGGAGGCTAATTTTGCTTCGGCAGCTTGCTTAGTTTGATTAACGAGCTGGCCGTATTCCTTTTTTTGTTCATTAGGAATATTGCGAATCTCACCCATTAATGGTTTGAGAATATTTTTTGATCCTAGATATTTGATCCGGAATTGCTCAATTTCTTCTGCCGTGCCTGGATTGGCCGCCTGAATTTCTGCTAAAATGTCTTTTACTTTGTCGAACATGCCACTAGTTTTGTTTGAAGTTAGCAAAGGTAAGATATTGTAGGGAATTATGCTATTTGTGAATTGAGTGAGAACAAAAGAATGCTCTAGACTAGAAATAAGCCAAAGGAATAACTATTGACGCAAGAATCCAACAGATGATGGTTAGAATTCCGCCTACCAAGAGAAAGTCACGAAATTTATAATTTCCTGGACTTAAAATCAAAGTATTAGTTTGGTATCCAATAGGAGTAAAAAAGCTCATATTGGCGGCAAACATAATCGTAAGAATAAATGGTTTGGGATCAAGTCCAGATTTTACCGCAATGGAAATAGCGACAGGAGTGAGTAAAATAGCTGTTGCATTATTGGAAATAAATCCGCTCATGACCATGGTAAAAATAAATAAAGCAGAAATAAAAACTGTCGGGTTTCCATCACCGAGTAATGTAATGAATTGTTTTGCTAAAAAACTATCAGCTCCCGTATTACTCATTGCTGAACCCAGCGGAATCATACCTGCGAGTAGAAAAATAATACTCCAATTAATTTCTCGATAAGCTTTATGAATATCAACACATCGGGTAATGGCCATCGCAAAAGCTCCAGCTAGAGCACTGATCATAATGGGTAAAATACCGAAGGCGGACAATGATACCAGACCAATTAAAATAGCAATGGATATCCATTTATTTCCAGTTTTAATGTCAAATTCTTCAAATTCTTGTAAGACTAAAAAATCGGGTAATTTATAAAATCGTTGAAAGTTGGCTTTATTGACAGATAATAATAGAATATCTCCAACCTCTATTTTTATTTGTTCTAACCTTCTCCAAACTATTTTTCTTTTTTTTTGAATAGCAAGCGGAACTGCCTGGAAATCTCTTTTTATCTGAGCTGTCCGGAAATTGCTACCAACCAATCGGCTATTTGGAAGTATCAGGGCTTTACATAATATTTGCTCGGTATTTTTCTCACTGGCAAAATCTTCTGTGAGGTTTTTTTGATGAACAAAGGTGACGCCACGACTATGGTAGATTAATTTCATCTTCTCTAGATTTCCTTTTACTAGTAGTTGATCTCCTTCTTGAATTATTTCATGATCGGTAGGGAACCGTTCTTGACCATTTTTATGGAAAATTTTTAGTAGAGTAATCTGATCGTCCTTTTTGAAATTGGTCTCTGAGACAGGCTTGTTAATCATTTTTGATTCCGCATTCACTTCTAATAAAGTGAGATAGTCCTGTAGTTTAAACTCTTCAGCCATATTCAGCTGCTTTGCACGTCCCGGAATAAGTCGGATGCCGATTACGACCATATAAATAATGGTCGCGACTAAAAACAACGCGCCTATTCCAGAAAATTCGAAGATAGCAAAATCACCGTAGCCTTGACTGTTAGCAATAGAATTTACTATGAGATTAGTGGAGGTACCCATTAGACTGCAAGACCCCCCAATAATGGCTGCAAAGGATAAAGGAATAAGTAACTTAGAGAGATTGACTTTGATTTTTGGCGCGATCTCAATAAATATCCTTAAGAATACAATGACAACGGCGGTCGAACTGATAAATGCGGAAACGAAGGCGACAATAAACATCATCAAAGTAACCGCTAATCCAAAGGGAAGGGTGAATAATTTTTGTATTTGTTGACCAAGTAAGCTAATTGCTCCGCTTTGTTCCAACCCGATGCCTACAATCATCAGCGCAAGAATCGTAATCGTAGCCTGATTACCAAACCCCATGATTCCTTGTTGAGGAGTTACTAGGCCAGTTACCAACAAGACGACCATAATCCCAAAGGAAACTACATCAACAGGAAGCCATTCGGTAAGGAAAAATATGATTGAGATAAAAATCACACCGAATACCAGAATCATTTCAAATGTCATGCTTATTTTTTATGACATTATAAAAGGGGGACCAAGTGTTTTGTTCAAATTGTAAAAGGGTTATAAAAAAAATATTTTTTAATTTCTAACCAACACCTTTTAAACAAATTCCTTTGTCGAATAATCTGGTTCTTTAGTAGGAGGTCGCATACTTCCACTGTCTTTTTTCATTCCTTGTTTAGCAAAAAATCCAGCCAAGACACCAAAGAGAAATCCACCAATATGGGCCCACCAGGCAGTTCCTCCACTAGATGCCGCCTCTGGTCCAAGAGAAGAAAATCCACTATATAATTGTTGTGCAATCCAAAATCCTAAAAACCACATAGCGGAAATATAAATAGATCGGAAAAAATAGATCACGAATAGTTTTACTCTTGATTTTGGAAACATCACTAGATATGCTCCCAATACTGCTGCGATGGCTCCACTGGCTCCTACAGTAGGAATCGATCCTGGACAGGCTTGGTCTCCTTGCATACAAGGCGGTGTACCACACATATTACAACAACTAGATAAATCGAATCCGGTTCCATTGCTCAACCAAATATGCAAAGCCGAGGCGAAAAGACCTCCTATTAAATAAAAAACTAAAAAAGGAATACTACCAACAGTTGCTTCAATATTATCTGCAAAAATCCACAGAAAAAGCATGTTACCTACAATATGCATAATGCTACCGTGCATAAACATACTAGTAAAGAGTGTAAAGATATTATTGCCGTTGAGTATATCATTTGGAACGGATCCAAATTCACAAATTAGCAAGTTCGGACTCATCATTTGAATGACAAACGCGATCACGTTCAAACCAATAAAACCATAACTTACATAAGGGAAATATCCACCTTTGACTTGATCATCACCAATTGGAAAAACCATAAGATATCGAAATTGAAATTTTTAAATACTAGTGTTTAGAAGGGCAAAGTATAAACAAAGGTAGATAAAATTTATTATTTCAATTTTTTTACGAACAAATGTAAATGAAAAAATTAGTCGATCCACCACCTTTTATGAAAGACAAACGATGAAAGACCAACTAATTAGTTTTTAAGTTTTTCCAAAAAAATTATTGCTCAACTACCAGAGAAAAGCTATAATCTTCTTGAGCAATTTCATTAGCGTTTTGAGGATAAGGATTGACGGTTACTAATCGGATAGTATATCCAGCTACTTCTGTTTCAGCATCTTGTGGCTTATCAGCATCCAGTGTTACCTGAATAGGATAACTGGTACCGTCTAGTGTAAATTCAAATAAAACCGTGACCGATCCAGCCACAATACAATTGACATTAGCTGGGCACCGATTATCTTCGACTACCCGATCTGCTGTAACCGCTAAGTCTAGATTAGCAAAAGTGGTTGTTTCAGATGTTTTTAATTGAAAAATCTGATTCAATTCTGATAAGTTTTCCTGATCATTATCTTTAGAACAGGCAAAAATGGTAAGACAGGTTCCTAAGAGTAGTAGTGTGAGGTTTTTCATCGCTTTAATTTTAAAAGTACTTGGACAAAATTATATGTAAGTTATGACTCAGGAGATTTTTGAGCTAGTCAACGCGCAAAAACCGGAGTTATGCCAAAGCATAATGAGGATTTTTGTAAGGCAGAATAACTCAAAAAGATTCAGTCATTGCTTATAGTTTAATTTGTCCACGTGCTTATGTTATCTAGAGTAAATTCTAATGTGTGACGGCAAAGAGCCGCTTGTATTAGGAAGACTACATATAAAATGACAACGTTGGGTACTAATGGTTGCGTTATGATTTTTTTAACATTAAAAAAGATAGAATAGTAAGAACATTAATAATTTTAACAAATCACCGTGCATACACCTGAAAATAATCACATTCTCTGATCACCCATTCGTAGAAATCAGTTTCAGCGTAATCAGATGCTAGCTGCTGATAGTGTATTCGATATTCGGGTGGTAAGTCGGGTAAATGGTTAGAACTAGGTGGTCGCTTATAGCCGCTACTGGTTACATAACTTAACCAATCACAACGTGCTAACCAGAAGGTCGCTCGAGCAGAACGTTCTCGATCCTTAGATACTTCTAGTACTTTTTCAAAATAACTTTTTGCTTTAGATAGGTCATGATTTTCTTTATTCCCAAAAGGGAAATACCAATGCTCAAAAGTGTCTGACTTTGCAGATCGCCAGTTATTTCCACTTCTAAAAAAATCCATCGCATTCCAGCTAGGACCGAAGTAGGAAAGATTAAAATAAGCCAATCCCAATTGATAAAAATACTTGGCGCTATTGGAATAATCTGAGTTGGCTTGAAATTCTAATTCAAAAATATGTTCTAAAATTCCAGGACGATTATAGATCAATAAACTATCAGGTTGTATACAATGCACACAAATCTTGGCTCGCTCAATAAATGGATTAAAACGATTTGCTCCTCTTTGTGCCACTGGAATTTGTTTGAACGTTTCGAGTGCAGCAGCAGCTTCTCCTTTGTTCCACAACATCACTCCTTTGATGTCCAATAAGTCATCTATAATTTCAGTACCATCTTTATTAGTGGTTAAGATTTTATCAAATCTTGATTTTTCTGGTTCGAGTGCAATTTCGATCAGGTCGTTGATAATATTGACTTGCGGATTGGGTTTAATCGCTTCGAGCGTATGGTGCATCCTATAAGCTTTACCGGCGTGTCCAGCTTGAAGATATTCGTAAGCTAGTTTATCATTGATAAATTTTTCGAACTCAGGATACTTTTCGTAAAGATCATTTTTCTTGATGATCTGCACGATTTCTTGTTCCTTGGCTTCGTCTATATCTTGGTAGTTGGTTATTTTTAAAACAAGTCTAAAAACAGCTAATTGTTCTTGCAGTTTTTCAGTTGGAAGTATCTTTTCTATGTCTTTAAATACTTGATCTGCTGCATATAAATCATTGGATAAATAAAGTAGATAACCTTCGGCGAGACGCCATAATTCAGGACGACGAACCTTTTTTTCTTTCCCAGCTTTAATCACAAACTGCGTTAAATCAATCAAATTTGCGGTCGCTTGTTTTCGAGGGATTTTATGGAACTCGACATTGTCTTTTCGATGGCGATTAAATTCTGTTCCTAAAAAATCTTTTTCTAGTTCTTTAATTTCTTTCGCCAGTAATAATTCCAAGTTATCGTTTTGAGGATCAAGTGCATAAATCGCACGCATATCGTTGACGGGTTTGCTATGATCTTCGCTGGCGCGCATGGCGTGCAACGTAGCACGCTCGTGATTACTTTGACAAAGTAACATGCATGCTTTCCATTCTTTTTCGTTACGAATACTAAAACTTTGAAATGCGGCTTCTCGTTTGGAAGGACTGCGATCGAATACGAGAGAGAATAAGTAAGCGGCTTCGACCCGTTGTCCAGATCGTAATAAGGCACCTGCCTTATGTGCAAGAATCCAGTCGTGTAAAATGCTTTCGACTGGATCAATTCGAGGCAATAATCGATCATATAAATCTAGTGCCATATCGTAGTCTCCGGCATAGTGAGCTAGACGGATTAATTGGTAAGCATAGCGCAATTTAATATTGTTAGACTTTAATTTTAAGAAGACCCTTTCTCCTTCATAAATAAGTGCTTTCATGGCCACGGGATCTCTTTTGGGACCATCCCAAGCGTTAATACTATGCGTTACGTGAGGTTCGCAATTTTTGGCAAAAAGTAGGTAGTCGATGGTTTCTGTACACTTATAATCTACTAGATGTTTAGCAAAAGAATTGCGACTTAAACGAAGTCCAAGTTTGTTTTTTTTCTTTTCGGAAGCCCGTTGAATCGCCTTAATATTTTCAATATTCCCGTAGACAATATCTTGTATTTCTTTTTCGTAAAAAGCACCGCAAAAAATGTTGTTCCACTCTTCTAGATTAGATTGATTTCGGACAGAATCTGCTATTGCATAACTATGATAGAAATCGTCAAAACGCAAGAAAAAATCGGTGAAAGGCGATCCTGTTCTAACCAAATCTGCATCAAAAAAACTAAAGCCCTTGAATTCGTATATTATTGGCCCACAACCTTTACTGATCTGGTTGGGTATGCTGACAATAGCAATAATGAGAAAAAGAGAAAATATTTTTATAACCGAAGACATGATTTAAATTTAATTGACGTCCCCAAATATACGTTGAATTTTTTTTATTTCAGTAAAGGGATATTTCGCAACTGTCAAGGAATCTAGATGATAAAAAATAAGTGTTTGATTACTGGAAGGAATCGCATATTTTAGCTGCTGCGAAACAATTTCTAAAGTGCGTGGAGAAACGGACTCTAATCTAATTTGATCACCTGAATATAAATAATGACCATGGAGATAAGTAGATTGCTGGACGATATAGCGATTTGTGGTTTTTTCATTGTAGAATTTTTGATCCGCTAATTCAGATGGATTTAGTTGATTAATTAACTTGATCATTTCACCATCGCGAAATAAAACACCCCATTGAAAAACAGGCAATGCAATATCAAGAGGCAAGGGATAGTGCATATTATTTTTTAAATAAGTCGATGTGATTTTATCATCCAAAATAGAATTTTTGGTTCCCCATTTTTGTAAGTCTCCCACATTATAACACATCAAGGCGCCACGGCCAGCAGGAGGAATACCTGTTTTTTCTGGATATTTAAGTTGGTGTAAACGGATAGTAACAGAGAGTTCTTTTCTATCTTTTTTTAATTTGTTTTTTAGAGTTTCCAAAAAATAAAAATAGTTTTCTCTAGACTTTTGACTCCAATCACAATCAATTTGCATTTCGGAAATATGAACACTCGGAATGTTTTTTTGAATCTTTTGAATCTTTAAAAATAAGTTTTCTACAAAAGGTAAAATATCATTCTTCTTTATTTCTAGAAAAGTACGATTTGTAATAAAGATCGTAGGAACGATGGTGGTAGGAAGATTGGAAGAAGAAATATTTATCTCAGAAACCGGCACAGGTTCTTGTCGGTCAACATCCCAGTCCACGTCAAAAAAACGGAGATATAATTTTTGAACTTCTAAGTCTTGTAAATATTGAGACGTTGCAGGTGTTAAATTTATTTCATTTTTCCAATGATAGAAAGCAATCTCTGGTGTTGTGGAGTCAACGTTTTTTTCACAACTAAAAAAACAAACAATAAAAAAGAAATAAATACTTAAACGCAAAAAATATTTTATTAAACAAATCAACAAATCAACAAATCAACAAATCAATCACCCAATTCCTTCTCGCAATAAATCGTGGAGATGTATCATCCCTAAATATTTATGACCTTCTACCACGGGCAATTGAGTAATACTATTATCTCGCATTAAGTCCAGTGCTTCTCGCGCCAACTGTTGTGGACCAACATACCGTGGATTAGCAGTCATAACCTGCTTCGCTAATAAAACACTAAAGTCCGTATACTTACTAAGCATTCGTCGAATATCGCCATCTGTAATTATCCCTAATAAGTGTTCTTGCTCATTGACAACCGCAGTTGCTCCCAGCCGTTTAGAACTAATTTCAAAAATTACTTTTGGGATTAGTGTGGATGGAAAAACGATTGGCTTTTCGTTTCTAGCTACTAAATCTCTGACACGAAGATATAGTTGCTTACCAAGCGTTCCGCCAGGATGTACTTTCGCAAAATCATCTTTATTAAATCCACGAAGTCCCAGCAGACACATAGCCAGCGCATCTCCCATGACCAGTTGTACCGTGGTGCTCGTTGTTGGTACCAAATTATTTGGATCTGCTTCAGACTCGATGGGTGTATGTAATAATAAATCCGCTTGACTTCCTAAAAAAGAATCCTTTCTACTGGTCATAGCAATCAACTTAGCACCAAGATTTTTTATCATAGGGAGTAAGGTTCTCAACTCCACCGTTTCGCCACTTTTAGACAAACATAGGATAATATCATTTGGCTGGACCATTCCGAAATCTCCATGAATAGCATCAGAAGCATGCATAAATAAAGCAGGCGTTCCAGTAGAATTGAAAGTAGCAACTAATTTTCGCGCTATTAATCCGCTTTTGCCAATACCTGTCACAACCAGTCGACCGGAAGCATTTAAAATCAACTCAGTAGCTGAAAAAAAATCAACATCGATCAAGTGTTTCAATTGCTGAATGGCTTGAGTTTCGATTTCAATTGTTTTGTGGGCAATTGCTAATATTTTTGTTTCGTTATTCACTTTAAATTGATTATTTTTGGACACGCTAAAAAAAAGCCTCGGCTTTGGATGAGGACTTCTGGTCTCTTAACGCACAAAATTAACGTAAATTCTTTTTTCGATTTTTTTGACGAAAAAGTTTACAATCAAATTATTTACCTATATTTAGGATAGCAAATCAACTAAAAGTAAATCTTAAATTTATTAAAGGTTGAAAATAAGCTCAGAGCAATACTGAGCTTGATACTATTTTGTCTCAACTACAAACATATTTAAAGATTAGGGATTAATGATGTTAGAAACAAAACATGATATAAAGGGAGCATTAGGCAAATTTTTCGGATTTGACAAGTTCAAAGGTCCGCAGGAATCGATCATTGCTAGTGTATTAGATGGGAAAGACACTTTTGTCATCATGCCAACCGGTGGAGGAAAATCGCTCTGCTACCAATTACCTGCACTTATGATGGAAGGTACTGCCATTGTAATTTCTCCATTGATTGCTTTGATGAAAAATCAAGTAGATTCTATTCGAGGATATAGTCAGCAAGATGAAGTAGCTCACTTCCTTAATTCTTCGCTTACTAAAGTGCAGATGAAAAAGGTGAAAGATGATATCACGGCAGGAAAAACAAAATTATTATTTATTGCACCAGAAACACTCACCAAAGAAGATAGTCTCGCTTTTTTCCGAACGGTCAATCTTTCTTTCATCGCGGTAGATGAGGCACACTGTATCTCTGAATGGGGTCATGACTTCCGACCAGAATATCGTCGAATCCGAACTATGATTGATGATATCAATAAAGAAATTCCGATCATCGCGCTGACTGCAACAGCTACTCCTAAAGTTAGAACGGATATCGTGAAAAACCTCAACATGGATGAGGTAAATAGTTATGTTTCTTCTTTTAATCGTGACAACCTCTACTACGATATGCGCCCGAAAGGGAACAAAGAACAAACCATCAAAAGCATCATTCAAGTGGTGAAAACGATGGCAGGAAAGTCAGGAATAATCTATGTGCAAAGTAGAAAATCAACAGAAGTAATTGCGGAAGCATTACGAGTTAATGATATCAAAGCATCCGCTTATCATGCTGGTCTAGATGCAAAGACACGTACCAAAGCACAGGACGACTTTTTGATGGAAAACGTAGACGTAATCGTTGCGACCATCGCTTTTGGAATGGGAATCGATAAACCAGATGTACGGTTTGTAATTCATTATGATATTCCTAAAAGTATTGAAAATTATTACCAAGAAACTGGTCGAGCTGGTCGAGATGGACTCGAAGGAAAATGTATCGCTTATTATTCTTATAAAGATATTCAGCGACTAGAAAAATTCTTACGAGACAAAACTGTTTCAGAACGAGAGATGGGAGCACAGTTGATGGAAGAAATTATGGCTTATGCCGAGACAACTTCTTGTCGCCGTCAATTTTTGCTACATTATTTTGGAGAAACTTTCGATGTAGATCGTTGTGAAAAAATGTGCGACAACTGCCGTCATCCAAAAGAAAGAGTGGAAGTCCAAAAAGAAATGGGCTATGCATTAGAAATTATAAATACCCTTAACGAAAACTGTGGGATCAAAATGTTGATCGACTACGTAATGGGTAAGAATACGAAGGAAATCATGGACTTTGGTCATGATAAATTACCATTATATGCGGTGGGAAAAGACAAAGATGATACTTTCTGGCATTCTATATTCCGTCAAGCATTGCTCCATGACTTTGTTTACAAGGACATTGAGAATTATGGATTGCTAAAGATGAAAGATAAAGGACACGAGTATATCAAAAAACCGTTCCCGATTCAAATTCCTATCAATCATAACTATGACGATATGGCTCCGGTTGATGCTGGCCATAGTGGAAAGAGTGCTGTGCTCGATGAAGCCTTAATGGTTTTATTAAAAGACCTGCGTCGTCAGATTGCCAAAGAGAAAAGTGTTCCTCCTTATGTTATTTTTCAGGATCCATCCTTGGAAGATATGGCTACTCAGTATCCTATTTCAATGGAGGATATGACGAAAATTACAGGAGTCAGTAAAGGAAAAGCGACGCGCTACGGCAAAAGCTTTATGGCCTTGATTAAAGAATATGTCGAAGAAAATGATATTGAACGACCAACAGAAATTGTGGTCAAGCAAATTGCTAATAAATCTAAGGTTAAGGTTAATATCATTCAGAGTATCGATCGAAAAATTCCATTGCATGATATTGCTTCTTCCAATTCACTTTCTATGGAAGAAATTATCGAGGAGATGGAAGCAATCGTTATTTCAGGAACTAAACTAAATATCGACTATTATATTGAAGATGCTGTAGATGCAGACTCAGGAGAAGATATTTATGACTTTTTTATGGAATCAGAGTCTGGTTCTGTCGACGAAGCATTTGAAGAATTAAAAGAGGATGATGTGACCATGGAAGAAATTCTATTGATGCGAATCAAATTCCTCTCTGAAATGGCGAACTAAGAAATCAATGGCTAAAAAGAAAATATTAATAATTAACGGACCGAATTTAAACTTATTGGGTAAACGAGAACCGGAGATTTATGGAAATCAAAGTTTTGATGATTATTATAAAAAATTAAAAAAACAGTTTCCTAATCTTAGTCTAAAATATTTTCAATCTAATCACGAAGGAGCCATCCTAGATATGCTACATAAGGTTGGGTTTTCTTACGATGGAATCGTTCTTAACGGAGGTGCATTTACTCATACCTCTATTGCGATTGCGGATGCAATTGCGGCGATCACTACTCCAGTGATTGAAGTACACATTTCGAATGTACATGCTCGTGAAGCATTTCGACACCATTCTTATTTTAGTGAACATTGCGCAGGTATCATTGTCGGAATGGGACTAAAAGGATATGAATTAGCACTACGTTTTTGGGACTAATAACGGAATTTTTGTACAATCATTCCTCATCAATTAATACGATAGAAGGGCATTATTATTTTTTACTAAAAAAATCAAGGTCCCACCTTATAAAAGTTTAAATCCAGCACCCGTAACCTTCTCCGTTTCCCCATCTTATATGTTTTTCGTCGAAAGATAAATCGGATTATTAATCCTGCAACTATTGCTGATCCAGGAAGAATAACAGTCGCAGGACTCAGCATAAATTCTGTAAGTGCGGCAGCAAACAATGACATTCCTACAAAACTGCCAGAAGCTACAAAGGCATTATTACTTAATCCTTTTGACCAGCCTCGATTTTTAAAAGTTCGAATTTTTGCAATATCATCGATTTTAATCACACGATTGGTAAATAATATAGATTTAGCATCAACCAAAACATCCTCAATTCTCTCTTTATACCAATAATTTTCGGTTTCTCCCTTTAATTGAAACACCACCTCATCGCCAATATAATATCGCTGCGTTTTCAAAGTGCCGACCTTTTCAATCTGTAATAATTTTTGAGAAAAAAGCGAATTGGTAATAAAAATGGAAAAGAAGATAAGAAGAGGTAGAGATATTTTCATGACAATTTTGGAATTTTTAAACAACTTCAAAGTTCACTTGGTAAGACATAGCCAATAATAGAAAACGTTTGGTCTTGTAGAAAACTTATTTCGAATTACCTAAGATTAAATTCACACGGTAGCTCTTTTTAAACCTTTAATAATCCTTTTCATAGCCTTTTCAATGTCTTTATAAGGCATTTCTTCCTTAGCCACATACATCACCATAAAGGCAATTCGTTGATTTTTATTTGTCAAGTCTTCGTACAAGAGGTGTTTTTGTAAGCGATAAGTTTCTCTGATTTTACGACGGAGTCGATTACGGTCTACAGCGAGTCGAAATTTCTTTTTAGGAACACTAAGCGAAAACTGAGCAGGAAAGGTGCCTGCTTCTTCAATTGGAACATAAACAACCCGTAACGGATACGCTGAAAAGGATTTTCCAGAAGTGAAAAGAGCTGATAGCAGGTGATGATTTTTCAGCCGCTCCGCCTTATGAAATTTGAACGACTGCGACATAATAGATAGGAATTTATCAGAGCAGTATAAAATACGATAACCGCAAGCAGCGAGGCTTGACGGTCACGGGTAATATCGAAGTTAACGAAAAGAAGAAATCAATAGAAATAAGTATTTAAACAAATTCCCGATTATTTCTTATGCATCTCGTCGGATACCGTTAATTTATGGCGTCCTTTAGCACGACGACGTGCTAGCAATTTACGGCCACTCTTAGAAGCCATTTTGCTACGGAATCCGTGCTTATTTACGCGCTTACGCTTAGAGGGTTGGAAAGTCCTTTTCATCTTAATATAATTTTTCTAATTGGCCGACAAAATTACACTATATTTAAAGGAATCACAACTCCAAATCTCCTTAATTAGGGAAAAACACCCTGAAAATCAGGAAAATACCTTAGAATATCTCATCTTTGGAATGAAAATTAAATAAGTTAGCCCAAATGGGGAAATATTCTAGGTCTAAATCAAGACATTTTTTGAAGGCATCCTCTTTGGCTGGCTGAGAAAAATAACAGCTTGTCCCGACGAATGTCGGGAAAGATTATACCTAGAAGATGCTCCCAATTGGATCAAGTTATTTATTTTTCATTCCTTTGTACCTCAGAAAGCCAAATATCCGTTGGCGACCATTTTTAAGTATTAAAAATAACTATCAACTAAAAAGATAAAAATGAAATTAGTTACCGTAGGCACCGTTGCTTTTGACACAATCGAAA
>CALKJE010000101.1 GCA_937995675.1 uncultured Saprospiraceae bacterium | reverse complement strand
TAAATGAGAAGAAACGAGTATAACGAAAGACTGTTCAATAATATAAATCTATTAATTGAAAATGAATCTAGTCTCTCTTCTCTACTTTCACTTCTCTGTTCTAATAAATTATTAACAACGCTACTTTGAATAGCGCTAATTAAAAACGAAATGAGTACTGCAACCAAAAGTCCAGTGATGTTATATACGGAGCAGACGCCAAATCCGGAATCTTTAAAATTTGTAACCAACCGGATGTTGTACCGGGGTACGGCAGATTTCAGAGAAGAGGAACTGGCGATCGAATGGTCTCCGATGGCAAAAGAGATTTTTGAATTACCTTACGTAAAAGGTGTTTATATCAGTAATAATTTTGTCACCATTACCAAGGAATTTAATTACTCCTGGGAAGACATCATGTTGCCCGCCAAAGAATTTATCAAATCTTACATCGAGGCAGAAAAACCGCTGATTAAAGAAGGCTTTGCGGAAGCGATGGAAAAGATTGAGGCAGAAAGAGGGGTGAGCTACGACTACTCGGAGGAGGAAGTTAAAATCGTTGCTAAAATTAAAGAACTCATTGAGACGTATGTCAAGCCGGCAGTAGAGATGGATGGTGGTAACATAGAATTTAAATCTTTTGACAAGGGCGTAGTGACAGTAATTTTGCAAGGATCCTGTAGCGGATGTCCTTCTTCTACGGTGACACTCAAATCAGGAATTGAGGGAATGCTGAAAAGAATGGTTCCGGAAGTGACCGAAGTCAAATCTGAAATGGGATAAAAAAAATAAAAATAATTTCTAAAAAAGTCCGGTAAATCACGATTTATCGGACTTTTTTGGTTTTAATATGTCGTTTATAGTAAAAAAGATGAAAAAAAATTTTATGTTCGCCAAACGATAATTTAGCTAAAAACAATTGTATAAAATATTGAGAGTCAGAAAGGATAATCGGTATTGAATCAATTTGACCGAATGATTATTTCCTGCTAAAAGGCTGGTTTTTTGAAAAAGCTTTCAAAGTTGACTATTTTTTTTGATTATTCCAAAAAATAGCGCATCTTTGTATATGTGAGGCCAAGTTCTGTCAATTTGGCAACCACTCTTTTCACTAGAAATCCCTAGGAATATATTTTATACTATAGAAGAAAACTGCGTGTTGCAGGGAGTATACTTTTATGTTTAATACAAAGAAGTAGAAAGTCCCAATCACCTTACTTATTGACAGAGAGAGAAAAAAATGTAATGCAGAGATAATCTGGGTTACCGTAAATTTATTACTTATTTAATCTTGTTGTTGAGGAACTACACCAGCTTTTTTTAAAATATTAATGAGACACTAAAAAAAAATCAATTTTTAATTGATCTCAAAACAACAAAAACAGAAAGGAATTTTGTTCGCAAAATTCGATTATTAATTTTCCTCATAAAACAACAGAATGACTTACAAATCAATCTTCAAAGGCCGTCTGGAGTTTGGTAGTCCCAAAAGTTTCGACAAAGTACGTACAATGTATCAGTCTAGAGTTGAGAACTACTATAAAAACGACGTACTTATTGACGAAGAAGAAGTATTCGACGCTTCCTCTTGTTCTTTTGTTATCACACGTTTGATAACACCTGCCACCAGTGAAAAAACCTGGAAAAATACCGTTAGTTTACTTTCTTACATTTCTCAATACGCCGTTGCGGGTGCATTCGGTGGATGGTTAATTGATAATGGTAAGATTATTAGTCACAAAACAATTGAACCTAATAGTGATCGAGCAGCAGTACAAGCTTTCTTAAAGGGAAGAGCACTTGTCGAAGAAAAAGGCAAACAGGACGAAGCTATTGCTGAACTGACGAAAGCAATCGATAAATTTGACCGACATGCACTTGCTTATGAGCGAAGAGGTCGGGTAAATCATATCCTAAAAAATTATCAAGACGCACTTTACGATTATACCAAAAGTATCGATCTTAACCCTTCTAATACGGCCCCTTATTTTGGAAGAGGATTGATTCATCGTAAAAATAACGATATTGAAAAAGCAATTGAAGATTTTAATTTAGCAATAAAAACTTCTATTCCTTTACAGCCTATCTATTGGCAGGCACACCGTCGTAAAGCACTTTGTCATCTAGAGACAGAAGATTACGCTGGCGCTTTCAATAACCTAAAGTTTTACAGCAAACGTAAGTTTAAACCTGGAGATCCTAATCAAGCATGGCAACCATTTGCTACCTTCCATTATGGACGAGCATTGTTGGCTGCTAAAAATTACACCGAAGCAGTTGATGTTTTTAAACAAGTAGAGTCTTTACCTACTGGAGTGGATAGTGTTGAACCAGCAGAGGTTCTTTACTACAAAGCCCTTGCCTTGAAAAAAAGCGGCAAGAATGGGTATCGTAAAGATGCTATGCAAGCTGCAAAAATGGGATACGCCAAAGCAAGCGATCTACTAGCTTCTGAGTAATTTTCTCAACGCTAGTCAAAATATAAATGAGATGGTCATTTGCATGTTAGCAAATGACCATTTTTTTTGCCCTTTGACTACTAAATGAAGGCAAAGTATTTGCAAGAAAATAAGAAGTTGTTGAAAAAGTATGTTTAGAAACGAAGACAAAGGCTTGATTATCAGGACGAAGCTCTTTTTGAGTTTCGTAGCCGTAGCTACGGGACAAAAAAAAGCTGAAGTATCTGATGATCAATGCTTTGTCTGCAAGTTTGAAGATACTTTTTAAATAACTTCTAAGAGTGGCAGTGATTACTCCAAGAATAAAAAGGTATCTATCACAATTTTACGCTTTAGATTTCTGTTACAAAGTGGCATATTGACCGTTATGATATATGCTAAGCTAAGGGACACGGAATAAATAACTGTCCGGTTTGCCTTTTTAGAATTAATTTATTCTTCGTTATTTTTATCGGGAATCCAACAAGGATTACCTCAAAAAATACCTCGTCTAAATCAATTCTAAAGTCGTCTAACCTGGAAACTTATTTAATCCGCATCCCTAAACGAACCGATGACTCATCAAATAAGTATTATGCGACAATTTATACTCTGCTTCTTCACCATCATCTTTGTGCAATGCGCAGGTGCTCAAAAGTCAACTTCTTCTCAAGGAGGAACCTATATTACTAAAAAGACCGCGACTGGAAAGGCTAAAAAAGCATACGATAAAGGGATGGCTTATAATATTAGTGGCAATGATAAAAAGGCATTGGAAGAATTTACCAAGGCTTTGAAAGCTGCTCCTAATTTTATTGATGCTCAGATTCAATGGTCTTCTTTAAAACACTATTTGAAAGATTATGCAGCGGCTGAAAAAGGCTTTGAAAAGGTTCTAGCGATGGATCCGACCTATTCTCCTAAAGTGGTTTATGTTCTTGGATTAGCGGAACTAAATCAAGGGAAAGGGTTAGAAGGTATTGAACATTTAAAACAATACATCGCGTCTAAACCTAAAAACAAAATTCTACTTGCAAAGGCTGAACGACGGATCAAAGATGAAACGTTTAGCGCACAGGCGAAAGCTAATCCAGTTCCATTTGCCCCTGAAAGTTTGGGCAATTTAGTGAATACGACAGATCAGGAATATTTACCATCATTAACTGCGGACGAATCTGTTTTGGTTTTTACTAAAAGAATAAGAGGACAAGAAGATTTTTATCTTAGTAAAAAAGTAGATAATGTCTGGCAAAAAGGAATTCCGTTGACGGATGTTAACACACCAAATAATGAAGGCGCACAAAACATTACGCCGGACGGTAGATTTATGGCTTTTGTCAAATGTGACGATCGAAAAACCGGTTATGGTAGTTGTGATATTTATTTTTCAGAAGTTATAAATGGTCGATGGACTGCAGCAAAAAATATCGGATCGCCCATCAATTCTAGAGCGAGAGAAACTCAACCTTCCCTAACTGCTGATGGGAAGACGCTTTATTTTACTTCTGAACGTAAAGGCAGAAACGGCACAAGTGATATTTATACTAGCCAGCGAGATGCTGAAGGTAAATGGTCACAACCAAAATTATTGAGTGATAAAATTAATACAGAAGGGGATGATCAATCTCCGTTTATTCATGCAGATGGACAAACCCTTTATTTTATGTCTAATGGTCATCCAGGAATGGGTGGATTTGATTTATTCTATTCTAGAAAACAACCAGATGGCAGTTGGGGCGAACCAGTTAATTTAGGATATCCTATCAACACAGAAGCCGATGAAAGCACATTGGTTGTCAGTCTTGATGGAAAAACAGCTTACTATGCTTCTGATCGAATTTTATCTGAAAATAATACAACTCAAAAGGAAAAACGAGCAACGGGAATGGATTTGTATAGTTTTGAATTATACGAAGAAGCCAGACCGCAACCAGTTACCTACGTACGTGGAAATATTACAGACGCAGATACCGAGCAGCCATTGGTGTCTAAGGTAGAAATAGTAGATATGGCGACAGGAAAAATTCACGCTGAGGTTAATTCTGATGCAGATGGATTCTTTTTAATCACTTTACCTATTGGAAAAAACTATGCATTCAATGTTTCTAAACCATCGTATATTTTTCATTCAGAACACTTTGCGCTAAAAGAGTCAAAAGAAACAAATGAACCATATCAATTGGCCATTGGATTACGAGCCGTTCCGGAAGAGGTGACAGGTAGCACAGAAATTCCTGCTACTGCTTTAGAAAAATATAAACCTACTGTTTTGCGGAATGTATTTTTTGATACTGGATCGGCAGCATTAAAGGCAGAATCTTTTATTGAATTAAATCGACTTAAAACATTTCTCGATGAAAATCCAAAAATCCGTATTCAATTAAATGGTCACACAGATAACGTAGGATCAGATACAGATAACTTGTCCTTATCTGATAATCGAGCAAAATCAGTTTTTACTTATTTGGTAGAAAATGGGATTGACGCAACACGGATGACTTATAAAGGATATGGAGAAACTTCTCCAATAGAGACCAATGATACAAAGACAGGACGACAGGCAAATCGACGTACTGAATTTATGATTATTGGAAATTAGAAATGTTGAATCGTTGCGCTTGTTGAAATGTTGAATTGTCGAGTTAGAATACTTGAGATAAGAGATTTTTCAATGCTTTTAAATCAACCCTCTAGCTTTTAATTCTAGGTATTTATTAATAGAATTGACGGCTAATTCTTCTGGTCGAGTCAGAATGGCTTGAATACCAAATTTTTTTAATTGTTGAACCATGGCCGTTTTTTCGGCGAGGTAGTT
>CALKJE010000100.1 GCA_937995675.1 uncultured Saprospiraceae bacterium | reverse complement strand
AGGCCTCAATCCCCAAATCATTCCAAGAGTAGGTATAAGCATTGACACCACCTGTTACGTTTACATCAATACGACCATCACTAGCGCCGTAACAGCTGGCATCTGTAACGGTAGCATTTGCTGAAATTCTTTCTGGTTGGGTAACTGTTAAAGTATAAACTGATTGACATCCATTATCATCCGTTGCAGTTACATCATAATCTCCAGCAGTTACATTAATTAGATCTGGTCCCGTTTGACCATTGCTCCAAGCATATGAATAAGGAGGTGCACCATCTGCAGCTGTTGCAGTCGCCGTTGCATCACTGTATCCAAAACAAGAAATATCTTCTCCTAAATAATCTGAAGTTACGGCAGCTGTTACGCTAATAGGTGTTCCAGTAGGTTCTGTAATTGTAACGGTCTCCGTATCTGAACAACCGTTACTATCTGTAACAATTGCTGTGTAGATACCACCTCCGAGATTGGTGACAATTTTTGTATTTGCGATGGTATCGCTTGATGCGTTCAACCATATATAGGTATAGCCTGGAGTACCATTACTTCCATTAGCCTCTGCTTCTCCGTTTACGGAACCGATACAACTTACACCGAAGCCACCAAAATTAGAATTGACTTGAGTAGTCGCTACCACTTGAGTTGGTTCTCCGACAATTATAGAAGCTACATCGCTACATCCTACTCCATCGGTCACCGTTAAGGAATAAGAGCCAGCACTAACTCCGAATAAATTTGGTGTCGTAGCAGCGTTACTCCAAAGATATGTTTCGCCACTATTTCCTCCTGTTACAGTAGAGATAATATTGGCATCTGAATTACCATTACAAGAAATATCTTGTCCATTAAAATTGGTAGAAATATCCAAAGATAACTGAGGTATCTCATAGACTGTAAAGCTCTCTGAATCTGTTGCACTACAGCCGTTTTGCTGAACAATTAACTGAACTGTTTTTACTCCATCTCCACTATAAACTACATTATGTGGACCACGGGAACTCGCAGAGTTTGGTGTTGCATTCGCACCAAAGCTCCAAGTATAAGTAGCACCTGGAACATCGGTTGCATCAAAAACAACTGTATTATTTACACAATCTGCAGATGGTAAAATTATATTAGCGGTTGGATTCGGTGGATCACTTATGGTATCCGTAGTAGAGACAAAACAAGTTCCGTTACTATTTCGTACATCAATATTATATATACCTGGAGCAAGTGGACTAAAGAAAGGACTAACTTCCCAAGTTCCACCATTAATTCTATACTGAAAATTTCCTGTTCCAGCAGAAGCAGTTACATTTAATGAACCATCGTCTGCTCCACAAGCAGTACTATTGGCTACAGCAACATCATCAATTACTGGTTCTGCAAAGATGGTAATATCATCGGTTGCGGTGTTGGTACAACCATTGAAATCCGTATAAGTATATGTAATCGTGTGTGTTCCCACACCAGCAATAAGAGTAGAAAGTGAATCTCCAGCTACTCCTATACCACTATAAGTACCACCTGCCGGGCTACCTGTATTTAATGTTATTATTTCATCCATACAAGCTTGATCGCTGGCTAATACAAGTGAAACCACAGGAAGCGCAAATACTTCAATTTGGTCGGTAGCTGTACCAGTACAACCATCTCCATTTGTAAATGTATAAGTAATCGTATGTGTACCTACTCCTGCTACGGAAGCATCAAAATTTGTTCCACTTACCCCAGTACCACTATAAGTTCCTAAGGCAGGAGAACCTCCTGCTAAAGCCAAGGTATTAGATGTTACACAATCGCCGTCATTCGTCAAATTAAGGGTAACCAAATCACTAAAGAATACTTGAAGATTTTCACTGGTTGATGCAGAACAGGTACCATTTTGCACCGTTAGTTGAATCGTTTTATTTCCACCAGAGGAATAAATTACATCAATAGGAGTAGTCGCTCCAGTAGTTATGGTAGCAGGAGTTGCATTCGCACCAAAGTCCCAAGTATAAGAGGCTCCTGGGCCAGCATCTACTGGAGAAAAACTAACCGTAGTTCCTTCACAAGCTGCACTAGGCATATTAATTTGAGCGGTAGGGTTTACTGGATTTGACAGAACAATCGTACTAGAAGTCACTAAACAAGTTCCGTTGTCATTTTGTACCTCGACGATATAATCACCGGCACCTAATCCTGTAAAGGTATTACTGGTTTGCCATGGACCGCCGTCTAGTCGATATTCTAAACTTCCACTACCTCCTATAGTCGTAATAGAAATTGATCCATCTGCTGTCCCACAATCAGTAGGATTTGAAGTGTTTACAGCATCTATACTTGGGTCATCAAATACTTCAATATCATCTGTCACCGTGACGGTACAACTATTAATATCTGTGAAAGTATAGGAAATCGTATGAATACCAACTCCAGCAACTGAAGCATTGAAACTGCTACCAGAAACACCATCACCAAAATAAGTTCCGCCAGCAGGGCTACCATCTGTCAAGAAGCTAATATTTTGATCAATACAAAGCGTATTATTTGAAATGACAAAGGACACTGTTGGTAATGAACTGATATCTACTAATAAGGTATCCCTAGCAATACAACTGTTTTCTGTAACTGTCAAGATCACTTCTTGATTTCCAGTAGTAGAAAAGGACGTATTATGGGGTCCAAGGCCTATTGCAGAGGTTGGTGTACCATTGGCACCAAAATTCCAACTGTAAGTAGCACCAATACCAGCATCAACAGCAATAAAGTCTTGTGTTTCATTCAAACATCCTTTAGCGGATGCATCAATATCTGCCAGAGGAGAAGCAGGCTCAGCAATAGTATATGGTCCAAGGCTTCCTCCACAAAAGGTCGTGTTATTAATATAATCAATATTGTAAGTCCCTGGAGCAAGCCCAGTAAAGATAGTATCTGTAGTTGTTGGTCCTGCATTTAAACTAAACTCATAGTCAAAGTTTGGATTATCAACTGATATTTGAAGTTCGCCATCATTAGCACCACAAGCGCTCACATCTATGACTGTTACGGTTGGTAATACTTCAGTAATAACAACAATAGAATCTTGGTTTGTTTGGGTACAACCATTTACATCTAAGTAAGTATAAGTAACTGTATGTGTTCCTGGACTAACAATGGAAGGATCAAAATCAGCACCTACCACACCTATTCCAGAAAAGGTACCCCCAGAAGGAATATTTCCACTAAGCGAAAATACAGCAGCCCTACTACAGATCGTATCAATTGGTTCTTCATAAGTAACTGTTGGAAGCTCATGTACAGTAATTGAATCAATAGCTGTACTACTACATCCATTTCCGTTGGTATAAGTATAAATAATTTCATGCGTACCAACACCAGCAATAGAAGGTTCAAAATCAGTACCACCTAAAACACCTGGTCCAGAATAAGTTCCACCAGCAGGAGCGCCTCCTAATAGCGTCATTAATGCATCGTCTATACAAAAGGTAGAGTCGGGCAAATCAAAGGTTACTACAGGGTTAGCAAAAATAGTGAAAGATTCTACGTCAGAATTAGTACAACCATTTAGGGTTACTACAAGCGTCACAAAATTAACCCCAGTATTGCCAAAAGAAATACTATGCGGTCCTATTCCGGTGGCAAAAACTGAAGAAGCACCTAAACTAAAGAGCCAATCATAAGTAGCCCCTACTCCTGCATCATCTGCGGTAAAATTAATTATCTCATTTGCACAAGTATCTCCTGGTGGTGAGAAATTAGCTATGGGTTCAGCATTAACTGTCACAGATACGGATGCGGTACTAGTACAATTATCTCCACTGGTTGTTACTACATTATAAGAGCCATTTGCACTAGTTGTTGCATTGGCTATAAATGGATTTTGATCTGTTGAAGTAAATGAATTAGGTCCAGTCCAGCTCCAAGAAACAGCATTAGTACCAGTTTCAGATAAAAAAATAGTATTTCCAACACATACAGAATCAGGACCAGAAGCAACAGCCACTGGATTAATACAGGAGCTATCTGCACAATCTGTATCTCCATCTTGGTCATCATCAATTCCGTTATTACAAATTTCATCTGGACAAATAGTATAGGTTAATGCCTCCGAAAAATCTATACAATTAGCCGTAATATTTTTTAGTGTATCCCCTATTGCTGTGTTTGTAATAGAACTATCATCTTCATAATCAACGGCGATTACCATAAACTTTCCAGGAGCTACACTCAAGAAAGTAGAAACAACGGAAGTCGTATCTACGATCACACCGACTGAATCTGTCAGTACATAAAGGGTAATATATCCAGCATTTGAGTTAAGTCCAGCAGGAGTAAAATTAATATCGGCAGGAGCAACAAAATCACAGGTTGAAGAGAAATCACAGCCGTAACTGTTTACCGTTCCAGTAGGAGCAACGCAAGTACAAAAATCATCATCATCTAAGACACCATCAGTATCGCAATCTTGAGCAAAAGATAGCGTAGAAAATCCAAGTAAAAAAAATATTAAAAATAATTTCGTAGAAGTGAAAAAAACTGTTTTAGAGCAAATACTCCAAACAGAAAAACAGCTAAAATGAGCATGTAGCCCATCTAACTGCAGATTGATTTTTAATCTTAATAAATTCTTATCTACTAATTTCGATAAAAACCTAAAGGTAGATTTTCTGTCCATATGATAAAATTTGCGCGAAGTATCACAACTACCTAAAACAGATTAACCAACTGATAATCAGTCACTTGTTTCGATAGTCTCTATCAAAAAATCAATAATTGGTGATCTGTTAGACAAAAAATGGGATCAACCATCCGATTATAAATTTTCAAATAGTGGGGATAATGAAACATTCAGGAAATAGGTAACAGGGTTTAATTTCTGAACCTAAGTACATTCAGGCAAAGATTATACCACTTACATGTAATTTTATAAAATATGAATTTACATTAATAACTTGATTACTGATCAAAGGACTTTGATCATAAGAAAAGGTATTCAACTCCAGTAAAAATAGAATTGAAAGAAAAAGTAGCTCAAAAATGTAGGCAACGATTATGCCAAGAGCGTAAAACTGACAAAAAAATTATTTAAATCTCATCCAGAATAAGGAGTAGATCTCGATTGATTTTGTTATTGGCCTGTCTGATTTCTGTGCTAGATAATGTATCCATTATTTGTTCTCTTTTATTAGCACTGAATCTACTTTGTATAATTTGAATTTGATCTCTTAAATCTTCATCTAAGCTTTGATCTGCTAATAAAGTATCAATTACCTTTTTCGTTTTGCCAGCACCAATTAAATCCTTAAGTGCATTTGCATCGAGGTTTGAAAAATTAGGATTGGAATTAGAATTAGAAGTCGGATTGGAATTGGCAGCAGGAGGAGAAGTTGGCGAGGGAGGTCTAACAACATGTTTACGCATCACCAATTTTTTGATTCCAGATACTACATCAAGCATTGCTTCATCATAGTTAGACCAAGTAGAGACGGGTTTGCTATTTTTAGGTAGCGCTTGTAAACTAGAGAATGCATTGTCTTTCCAATCGGAAGGTCTGATGATGATAGGAACTACCACTGCAGGATCTGCAGGGTTACGATGACGTTCCATCGCGATTTTAATTTCTTGTTCACGGACATAACGAGAAGCCAAAAAATTTGGGCTAACCAATAGTAGGATAATATCTGCCTTGTACAAAGCATCTTTAATTTCATGATCCCATTCGTCACCTGCCATGATAGCTCGATCATCCCAGGCTGCGATATGTCCATTATTTTTTAAAGTAGCTAATCCAATTTGTAAATCATCTTTGAATTCTTCATCACGATGAGAATAGGAAATAAATATCTTAGCTGCCATCTTTTCACTAGTTTTTCACTATTTTTAGGGGAATATTTTTAATATCTTGTAAAGATAGACCAAAAAATGAAAACTCTATAAAATATGGACACTAAAGAATACTTAGAGAAACGAGTTGACGATCAAATATCTTGGTATGGTAAAAAATCTACTGTTTTAAAAAAAAGACATTACAC
>CALKJE010000099.1 GCA_937995675.1 uncultured Saprospiraceae bacterium | reverse complement strand
AGCTAATGTTAATTAGTGAACCCGAAGGGACGGGTGGCCAAGCTAGGAGCCAGAAGCAAAACACCCCAAATTCAATTAGAAGATGATGTTTCTTTAATTCAAATATTTATTTCCAACCCTTGATTCGCATGAATAATTAATAATGCCTTCTATCGTGAAATTGTCCATGCCTGAAATAGGTTGACCAAAAAAGTCAACTGAAATATGTCAACAAAAAAGTTATCAATAACAAAGTCTCAAAACAAAAGGAGAACAATAAGGCACTTTAGTGAGGCCTTTAAAAAAGAAAAAGTACAACTTATTTTAGAAAAAAAGGTAACAGTCTATCAAATTTCCGATCTTTATAAAGTATCGCGAACTTCGGTATATAACTGGATCTACAAATACAGCCAGTTATCTCCTCAAACTATAACGGTTGTACAAATGGAAAGTGAAGAACAAAAGACTAAAATGTTGTTAAATCGGGTGGCGGAACTGGAACGGGTAGTAGGCCAAAAACAACTAGAACTAGACCTTAATGTTAAGGTATTCGAATACGCAAAAGAAGAATTAGGGTACGATATAAAAAAAAAGTACGAACAGCTGTCGTCGAATGGTTCCGCATAAATCGATCGGAGCATGGATATAAAATGAAAGAGATTTATGCTCAGTTCGGTATAAGTAAACAGGCACATGCTAAGGCAATAAAACGACAAAAACAAATAGCTGATAACGAACTATTATACGTTGGTTTTATCGTCGATATAAGACGGATTCATCCAGGTATGGGATTACGTTTGATATATGAGCAATTTAATCCACAAGGTATAGGCAGAGATGCTTTTATCTCTCTAGGACTCCGAAATGGGTTTCGGTTAAAAGCATTTATAAACCCAGTAATAACCACTAGAAGCGTAAAGTATTGCCCCTATTCGAACCTGATCGTGGATATTAAGTTGACAAATGTCAACCAACTTTGGGTCAGTGATATATTCTATTTTCAAGTGAATGGTAAACACTATTATATTGTTCTGATAATGGATGTTTACTCCCGACGAATAATAGGATACAGCGCTGCAGATAATATGAGAGCCGAACAAAATGTGATCGCTCTACATATGGCTTTAAAACTAAGAGGAAAAAGTAAATACAGCCAAAAATTGATTCATCATTCTGATCGTGGTGGTCAATATATAAGTGAAGCATACACTAGCTTGCTATCAGATTCCGAAATAAGAATAAGCATGTGTACAGACGTACTAGATAATTCCTATATGGAAAGAGTCAATGGGACTATAAAAAATAGTTATTTAAAACTATGGCCCATTGAAAACGAATTGCAACTAAAATCTCAGTTTATTCACCGAGCTATTGATGGCTATAATAATAGACAACATCAAAGCCTTGGCAAGAAAACACCAATTGAGTTTGAAACTTATGTCAAAGAACTTTCAAAAAAAGAAAGACCTGAAATGAAAGTATTCACTGTTTCTAATCAAAATAGTGAAATTCAAAATCAGCTCTCTCTTTTTCAAGGTTTATAATTAAAAAAAAAGGTCAACCTATTTTAGGTACGGACAAATAGCAAATAGCAAATAGCAAATAGCAAATAGCAAATAGCAAATAGCAAATAGCAAATAGCAAATAGCAAATAGCAAAATTCTAAAAAGATCCGTTAAAAACAAACGAACCGGCTCAAGTTCAATAAACCAAATTTTCTCATCAGTGAAACCAATCCGCAAAGAATACGAAGATTTAGGCGTGGATGGATTCTACAAAAAGTCCGGCTGGCATTATACCAATCCGCATGAACCTCAGATTGCGAAGCTTCTGGAGCAAAACAAAGAACAAATAAATTACGAAAATGTACTAGATTTTTGTTGTGGAAGTGGGGAAGTGACCGCTACCCTTACCAAAATGGGATTCAAAAACACCACCGGAAGCGATCCTTACACTCGACAAGCCTTCCAAAAAAGAATCGGTAAAAAAGCATTATCGCTCACCTTTGAGGAGGTTATTCGAAAAGGGCTTCCACAAAAATACTCCGCAGTCATCGCTAGTTTTGCCTTACATCTTTGTCCGCCAGAAAAACTCTATCCGTTGGCAATGCAAATCTTTGAATCAACGAATCAACTAGTCGTCATTACCCCTCATAAACGTCCTCAATTAGAGAAATTAGACGGTATAAATCTTACCTTTACCGACGAAACGCCTACACCAAAAGGGAAACAGGTTCGATTAAAAATTTACGAGCGAAATTATTAAACTGATATAGAAGAAGTTTCCTATCATTATCCAAAAAGAAATTATTTTTTTCAGAAAAAACCTTTGTGACTTTGTGTCTTTGCGGCAAATAATTTTTATCCTGCACAAAGATTAAATAACCTAATAACAAAAACACACTTTGATGGAACAACTAAAAGAATGCCTTGCCTGTCAACATCACAGGTTTAACTCTATTCAAAAAACCAAAGCCATGATGCACCCTTCAGGTGATACTTTTAATTTCGATCAATGCGACAACTGCGGTTTGGTTTTTCTAAATCCAAGAATTCCAGCGGAAGAACTTGGGGAATATTATAGCGCTTGGTATTTACCTTATCGAGGAGATGCCGCCTGGGGAAAATATGGAATGCTCGTAGCAGGTGATCAGAAGAAAATTGATCAAAAAAGAGTTGAAACCGTTACTAAATATGTCACGCCCAATCAAGATTCAACCGTGCTCGATATCGGTTGTGGTAAGCCTGATTTTTTAAAATTATTACAAGAAAAATATCCATGTAAAGCCATTGGAATAGACTTCTCGGATAGTGGTTGGGCCATGAGCAAATCCTTGTATGCTAATCTGGAATTACACGTTGGAGAAATTGATACAATTGAACAATTTCCCGCACCAGATTTGGTGACCATGTGGCATTATTTGGAACACGACTACGATCCTGGCGCGACCTTACGAGCACTTAAAACCAGAAGTCATGCTGACACCCATCTCGTCATCGAAGTTCCTAATTTTGATTCTAAAACTAGAAAAGATTATGGTCCTCATTGGGCCGGTTATCATACGCCAAGACATACTGCACTTTGGACTCCGAAGACCATGACAACCTTATTGAAAAACAATGGTTGGCAAGTTGTCACTTCCTATACTTACGGCACGCTAGATCCATACACCCTAAAATGGATGAGC
>CALKJE010000098.1 GCA_937995675.1 uncultured Saprospiraceae bacterium | reverse complement strand
CCTTATAAAGGATGGCCAAATTTTCGAAGCCCGGATGTTTTAGCGGATGCACTTTATGAGGCAGGATTTGATGTGTTGACCACGGCAAATAATCATTCAAATGATGGGCGCTTAAAAGGCGTAATGCATACTATTGATGTATTAGAAAATACTGGATTTTATCAAACGGGGACTTTTAAAGATACCATTAGTCGAGCAGCAGATTATCCATTATTAATTTATAAAAAAGGATTTCGAATAGCCGTTTTAAATTATACTTATGGGACAGATAAAAAGCCGAATCACCCACCAACCTTTGTAAATAAAATTGACGAAAAAATAATTAAAGAAGATATTTTAAATGCAAAAAAACTAAAACCTGATGCAATTATTGCCATCATGCATTGGGGACGAGAGTATGAATTAATTCAAGATCAAGAGCAAGAAACACTAGCTGATAAAATGGTAGGTTGGGGCGTGAATATTATCATTGGTAGTCATCCGCATGTGGTCCAACCAATTCTAACAAAAGGTGTTGGAGTGAATCAGAAAGTCATTGCTTACTCACTTGGGAATTTTATTTCAAATCAAAAACAACCCAATACCGAAGGAGGAATTTTTTTGGAAATTGAATTAACAAAAATGCAAAGCAAAGCAACCATTATTTCAGATTTGAGTTATACATCTGTCTATCGTTATAGAGCAGAAGAAGGAGAAGAAAAGAATTTTTATATCATTCCTGTTGCGTTTTATTTACAAAATTCTTTTTTATTACCTAAACTAAATTTTAAAAATCGATCAAAGATGATTTCCTTTGCGGAAAGAATGCGAAAACATTTGAGTGAAACGAGTAATTGTCGGGAGCGTAAGTTTTATCAAAAATCCTCAAAAGGGATAACCAGCTTATTTAATTAAAAATAGAAATGATTATATCTACCATTGTTGCGGTTGCCAAAAATAATGTCATTGGAAAGGACAATGATATTCCATGGTATTTACCAGCAGATTTAAAATATTTTAAAAAAATAACGACTGGACATCATATTGTGATGGGACGTAAATGCTACGAATCAATCGGTCGTCCTTTACCTAAGCGAACGAACGTTGTGGTAACCCGTAATCCATTTTTTATTGCAACGGGATGTTTGGTTACGCACAATGTGGCAGAAGCCGTACAGCTAGCAGAAGCGAATGGAGAAGAAGAAGTTTTTATCATCGGCGGTGGACAGATTTATGAAATTGCTTTGCCACATGTCGACCGTATTTATCTGACGGAAGTAGATCTTGAAGTAGAGGGAGATATTTTCTTTCCAGAAATAGATCCTCAAAACTGGAATTTGATCGAAGAAACCAAGCACAAGGCAGACGAAAAAAACGAATACGATTATACCTTTAAGGTCTTAGAACGAAAAGTTGTTTAAAACTCCCAAATTGCTTGCGAACTGATAAAATTTTCCAACTCATCATCTTTTTGCCATCCCGTCCCTTCGGGTTCGCTAATGGTCATTAGCTCATATAGCGCGGTTATGCACTCAAAAAAGAGATTCCCTGCCCGATTGACCATCGGTCAGGCGGGGATTTGAAAAATTTTCTCTAGTTCTCGGCTGCTTTTGGAATTATTAAACAACTTTAGAAAAAAGATTAGAAAATTTTATGGAATTTAGATGAGTTGAGCATCTAAGTAAGGACAGATGGAAGTTTTAGTACCGTATTGGTCGGTTAGCTTCCTTGATTTTCTGACCTTATTTATTTAAAACCATGTTGCAAAATTCCTCCTCTCCTAGACCAAATAGATTTGACCCCAATGATGTTGCTCCCTTTTTAGCATTTAGTTCTCTATTGCGAGAAGATCCTTATGCGACCTTGAAAGAAGATTTTATCCAATACCTTTGGCGAGTCAAAAAAATATACCTAAATGATCTTAAAACGACGGAGGGAGAGACCATAGAAATTCTCGAAACAGGTCGACACAATACAAATGCCGGTCCTGACTTTTTGGATGCAAAAATAAAAATCGATGGAATTTTATTGGTTGGAAATGTGGAAATGCACCTGCGTTCTTCAGAGTGGATTAAGCATAAACATCAACATGACCTAGCCTATCAAAATGTTATTTTACATGTAGTGTTGGTGGAAGATGAAATTATTTATCATGGAAATAAAAGCCGTATTCCATGTTTAGAACTCCGTTCTCGAATCCCGCCTCGAATATCAAAAACATATCTAAAAATCATCAACAACGAAACTTGGATTCCTTGTCAACATCTTTTTCATAAAGTATCGAAAATACAATTAGGCCTTTGGCTGGATCGACTTTTAGTTGAAAGACTACAACGTAAGACGGCTTATATAGCTGAGCGATTGGATGCGACTCAGAACGATTGGGAAACCTGTTTTTTTCAATTGCTCTGTCGTAGTTTTGGAACGAGGGTAAATGCAGAACCTTTTGAGTGGTTGGCTCGCGTTATCCCAGTGAGTATCTTAGCAAAGCATCAAGATCGTTTGCTCCACATTGAGGCATTATTGTTTGGACAGGCCGGAATGCTCGAAAGGGAATTTGTCGATGCGTATCCACAAAAACTTCAAAGAGAGTATCAATTTTTTAGAAAAAAATATGGTTTAGAACCGATCCATCTTGCTTCCTGGAAAATGCTGCGATTACGTCCCGCGAATTTCCCCACGATTAGAATTGCACAGTTGGCTGTTTTGATTTTTAAATCTAGACACCTTTTTTCTAAATCTTTGGCAGCTCAGAATGTCAAAGAAATAGAAAATATGTTCAACCTAAATGTTTCTACTTATTGGCAAACACATTATGTTTTTGATAAAAAAACGGTCAAACGAAAAAAGACAATGGGGAAATCTACAATTCATTTATTGATCATTAATACGATTGCACCATTTCTATTTATTTATGGAAAGAAAAAAGGGGAACAACGATATCAAGATCGAGCTTTGAAATTATTAACTGAAATACCTGCTGAGCAAAATAAGATTATTACTCGTTGGAAGGAATTAGGACTAAAGCCTACGTCCGCTTACGAAACACAAGCGTTATTGGAATTGAAAAATAACTTCTGTGATCATAAAGCTTGTCTTTCTTGTACAGTAGGACATCAGGTGTTAAAAGGATAACCCATTTTCTGACCAAGAAATACCAGTAAATTCCCTATTTTTGTCAAAAAAACGAATGTCACAGCAATTGGACAGTAGAAAAAATATCCTCTTCGTAATTTGTGGACCTAGCGGTTCAGGAAAGGGAACATTTATGGATTATGCGGTAAAACATTTTGGTGATCAGATCATCCATATTCCTACCTACACGACTCGAG
>CALKJE010000097.1 GCA_937995675.1 uncultured Saprospiraceae bacterium | reverse complement strand
GTACACGGCCGAATGAAAGCCAAAGACAAGGATTTTGAAATGCAACGATTTGTTCGTGGCGAAACTCAGATTATGGTCGCAACTACCGTAATTGAAGTAGGCGTAAATGTACCCAATGCCTCTGTGATGGTGATTGAAAATACCGAACGTTTTGGTTTATCGCAGCTGCATCAGTTACGAGGTCGAGTTGGTCGAGGAGCCGATCAGTCTTATTGTATACTAATGTCTAGTTTTAAACTAAGCAAAGAGGCTAAATTTAGGATAGAAACCATGGTTCGAACGAATAACGGCTTTGATATTTCAGAAGCAGATTTAAAGTTACGAGGTCCTGGTAATATCGAAGGAACCCAACAAAGTGGTATTTTAGACTTTAAAATTGCGAATCTTGCACAGGATGGAAAAATCCTTCAGGTAGCTCGTGAAATTGCTACCCGTATACTAGAAGACGACCCTAAATTAGAGAAACCACACCATATATCGTTAAGAAACTATCTAGAAACCCACGGTAAGAAAATTAAATTATGGAGCAGAATCTCTTAAAATCACGTTAATTGCCTGAAAAGGCACCGTTTTGGTGTTACATCAGCTATAATTAATAGTCTAAGAATCAAACCTTTATCCCCGCAAATTCTGTTATATAACAGTTTTCAACCTAAAAACGTTAGGTTAATGGGATTAAAACCGACAGACATGAATACTAGAAAGCTAATAAACATATCCACATCGCGACTACTGGCACTTACGTTCAGCATGCTATTTTCTCTGATGCTGGGAACCACTTTACTGGCCAACGACACGAAACCTGCAGATTTTAGAACTACGGTAGACGGACCACATGTCTTCTATCAGGGAGATAAGATCAGTGTTCGCAATTTTATGATTTCCGCCAATCTTTGCCAGATGGAGGAGGAAGTTTTTGCTGCAGACGACTTTATTAGTCTATTTTGTAAAATAGATCCTGCTGGTCAAATCGGGTTTAAATTTCCATTAAGAAAAGAACACAAACCTACTGCTTCGGTTTATCCAGAAGTCGATAAGTTATTTGCTATCTCTGATATCGAAGGTAATTTTAGTGCTTTTGCTTCTACCTTAAAAAGTAATGGTGTGATTGATGACCGCTTCCGATGGAGTTTTGGTGACGGACATTTAGTACTCAATGGAGATTTCTTTGATCGTGGCGAACACGTAACTGCTACTTTGTGGTTAATTTATAAACTAGAAGCAGAAGCAGAAAGAGCAGGTGGTAGAGTTCATTTTGTGATTGGAAATCACGAAGAGATGAATATGCGTGGTGACGAACGATTTGCGGTTACTAAATATAAAAGAGTTGCTGATAAAATGGAGATGCCGATTCGAGATCTCTACGAAAAAAATACAGAATTAGGACGTTGGTTGCGCACCAAAAACATTGTGGTGAAAATCGGTAATACGATCTTTACACATGGTGGTATCTCTCCTGCTTTTGCCAAGAGTGGATTAACTTTAGAAGAGACCAATAAAATCGCACAGCAATTTATGGGAGAATCTTTTAGGCTAATTGAATTACAGTCTAATAATAAGATTACACCAATGGTTTTTGCGAAAGATGGGCCGTTATGGTATCGAGGTTATTTTAAAGAAGATTTAAGTATCGATGACTTACAAGGAGTGCTCGACGTTTACAAAGCCGAACATATTATCGTAGGTCACACCATTGTGGATGAAATTGCACCTATGTATGACGGTCGATTAATTCCGATTGATGTAAAACATGCTAAGCAAGTAAAAACCAAAGGCTTTAATGCTATTTTAAAAACAGGACCTAATACTTTTTACAGAGTAAATTCGGCTGGTGATAAAGAAGAGATGATCATGGTAATTGAGGAGGAGGAAGAAGCACCTGCTATGGTGGATCAAGAAGTCGAGCCTGCTCCAGATTCTGATCTTGGTTTAGAAGAAGCAACAACTGGTGTGGTACCTGTTAAAGAAAAAGTTCAAAAACCGGTTGCCATAAAAAAGGAAAAAGAAAAAATAGACGATGGAATTCCAGTTGTCCTAAAAGCCATTGATGAAGGAAATTTAATGGTCTTAAAAGGATACCTGTACGACCATGATATTGATGCTCCTTTTGAAGGTGAAAAATTTACCTTATTACATTTTGCAATTGGTCGTTCTAAGTTAGACATGGTAGAATTTCTACTAGACCAAGATGCTGATCCAGATATTTTATATCAAGACAAAACAGCCTTGATGTATGCGATCAAAAACAATGAAACGGATATTATCAAATTCTTGGTAGATCTTGGAGTAAGTGTTAAAGTAGGAAATACCCGATCTAAAACCGCCTTACATTACGCTGCTCAATATAGCACTCCTGAGATTGCTCGACTATTATTAGAAAATGGTGCAAAGGTTACGCATCAAGATACTAGCGGCCGTACACCTTTAATGATAGCTGAAGAAAAGAAAAACATTCCAGTGGCGAAATTGCTGAAGGGATTGCAGTAGAGACAATTCATGAATTGTCTTTACGTGAATTGTCTTTACGTTTGAATTTTCGGTTCACAATAAACCGGAAAATTAACCGATCGAGCAATAAAGCAAAGCGCATGTGCTTTTTTGTGTAGAGAATGGGCTAATTCAATTTTCTCTATTTTTTCAATCGTCACTGCTGGTCGCAGCGTAACTTCTGAAAACTGGCCACTACCATCTTCATTCTCTTCCATAATTCCACTGGCGTCATCCTGATAATTCGTAACGACGATACCTTCGGTCGAACATAGATGAAGATACCAAAGCAAGTGACAAGAGGACAAGGCAGCGACTAATTGTTCTTCCGGATTATGGCAAGTTGGATCTCCTAAAAAAGCGGGATCAGAAGATCCTTTGATGGTTGGTTTATTTTCTATTTGAATTTCGTAGCTTCTATCATAGGCACGGTAAGTCTTGGTACCTTCTCCACGATTACCCGTCCAAATTGTTTTGGTAAAATATCGGTGTTGTTTTTTCAATAGAATATTTTTAAGAATCTAAATCAACCATTTTAGGTTGATTACTTTTTAATTTCTTTTTTAACAAAGGTGGCACTGAAAATCTTTGTCCATAACGTTTTTCAAAAACCTTACATCGATCCACAAATTTTTGGAGGCCATATTCATCAATATATTGAAGCGCACCGCCTTTAAAAGCAGGGAAGCCCCATCCGAGAATACTTCCTAAATTTGCTTCAGCAACGGTACCGATTACTTTTTCTTGTAAACACCAAACTGCTTCTATCACTTGAGCAAAGAGCAATCTTTCAATTAATTTTTTACGATCATAAGAAGTTTTGGTACTAGGAAAATGTTCGCTCAATGCTGGCCAAAGGTAGGTTTCGCCTTCTACATGTTCATAAAATCCTCCTCCTTTTCGACTACCCAATCTTTCTAATTCATCAATCATTTTTCGACAAACAGATACTGCAGGATGTTGTACATATTTACTACCATAGAGTTCGGCCGCTTGTTCTTCATATTTGACCACGATTTCTAACGACACCTCATCCGCCAGCGACAAAGCACTACGAGACATTCCAGCTTGCTTACCCAAATTTTCAATCAGCGCAGGACTATAGCCTTCGCTCAGCATGGTGATGCCTTCTAAAATATAAGTATTCTGAACTCGTGCTGCATAAAATCCCCAGTTGTCTTTTACGATGATTGGCGTTTTACGAATCGCACGAACAAAATCAAAAGCTCGAGCCACCGTTTCATCCGAAGTAGCTTCTCCTTTGACGATTTCTACTAAATGAACTTTATCTGCTGGAGCGAAAAAGTGTAGTCCAATAAAATTGGCTGGACGCGCCGCACTGGCCGCCAATTTAGTAATCGGAATCGAAAGTGTATTGGAAGCATAAAACGCATATTCATCCATGTGTACTTCTGCTTGACGAAGTACTTTTTCTTTTAGATTTTTATTTTCAAAAACACTACAAGTTGTCAGTTGTCACAATTCAAAATGGGGACATGAGTGTATTTTGCAATTGCCTGGTGGAACCAAGATGTTTCAATGTCACTGCTTTGCGGGATTCCTTTTCAAAACTGGCTCAGGAATGCGTAAATGTGCTGTTAAGTTGTGTCTTTAAGCGCTATTGATATGTTTACCTCTACTACAAGGCTACACTTTGCGTAC
>CALKJE010000096.1 GCA_937995675.1 uncultured Saprospiraceae bacterium | reverse complement strand
GTAAAAGAAAAACAAGGTATAAACCGAAGGTTGCTTTTTCAATAATCTTTAATCCTTTTAATTCTTGGAAGGACTTATTGAAGTTCAATCTAATTTTGGTGACTCTAAAAATTAATAAAGCGATAAATATAACATCAATTGGTAATTTTAGAAATTGATTCCTCACAGTAAATCTAGAGAAAGAATTATCGGTAAGATAAGTCCCAAGTATTGACCAGACTATCAATCCGATAACAATTAACTCAGCAATATTTATTACCTTTTTAGTCTTAATACCCATGATCATCATATAAAACTTGATTCTCAAAAAACTAAACCTCCTTAAACGTAGGCAAAGACTCCGTAATACTCCCAGCTCCTTTCTTATTGATTTTAAAGGTTACATCTTTGGTGGTAGTAAACAAAAGAATCGTTGAAAATGATTTTCTAAGGTGCGATTTCAAAACTAGGAAAGCTTCCTCTAACGTAAGCTCATCTTCTTGATCCTCCGTCTCTCTAGACCGATAGCGCAATTTAAGTAAAACCTTAAAGCCATCTTCCCCATAAAGAGGTCTAACAAATATATTTCGTAAGTTAGGTTTGCCAATCGTTTTGGCCATGGTCAATTTAGCAAAATTGCCTTCTTCCGTACTTTCTAGTACCTGTTTCCAAAAACGATCAAACACCTCTAAATAGGACATAAACCAAGGATTGTTAAATATAAAAATTGCAATAAAAATAACGATAAAAAACTAATTAAAAGTATCCAATCAACCCACCTTCCTTTTCGCTAGAATAACCTTACCTTTGCACGCTTTTAGAAAATCATTGCCTTAATATTATTAATGAAGTTGTTTAAAATAGAATCAATGAATATTTACCAAGATATAGTAGCAGAAATTCAAGCGGCAGAACATATCGTCATCACCGCACATAAGTCTGCAGACGGAGACTCGATTGGTTCTTCTTTAGGCTTATTATATTTTATTGAAAAACTAGGTAAAAAAGCGGTTGTTTGTCATCCAGATAAAGCACCTGATTTTTTATACTGGTTGGATACCTCTTCTATTATTTTAATGGAGGAAAATCCAGCGGAAGTAACCGCTCAGATGAAAAAAGCAGATCTGATTTTCTGTTTAGATTATAATGCAACTAGTCGGGTTGGACCAGATATGCAAGTTTTATTAGAGACAGCTACTTGTAAAAAAATAATGATTGACCATCATTTGAATCCGGAAGATTTTACAACGCTGACTGTTTGTGATCCTACTGCGTCCTCAACGGCTCAATTAATTGTAGACTTAATAGAAACATCTGGACATTTAACTTTACTAGATGAAAAAATTGGTACGCCATTATATTTAGGAATTTTAACCGATACGGGTACGTTTAGATTCAATTCTGTAAAATCTCACACGCATGAAGTGTTGGCTAAAATTTTGGCGGCCGGAGTAAAGCATGACTTAATTCATGAAAAGCTAAGTGATACCAATACGGAAAGTCGGTTACGATTGCAAGGCTTTGCGATGAGCGAAAAATTAGAAATTTTATACGACCATAATGTTGCCATTATTTCTTTATCAAAAGAAGAACTGGCTAAATATAATTACCGAAAAGGAGACACCGATAATTTGGCAAACTTGGCTTTATCGATAAAAGGAATGAGAGCAGCCATTGTATTTAGTGAACGAGACGGAATTATGAAAATTTCTTTCCGCTCTAAAGGCACCCAAAATCCCGTAAATATTTTAGCCAAAGAACATTTTGATGGAGGTGGTCATGCCAATGCTTCTGGAGGTATGAGCGATTTGACGGTTGAAGAAACTTTAGAAAAATTAAGGCGCGTAATTCCTACTTATTTTCCAAAACTATCTATTTCTTCCGAGGCTTAAATTTAATTTAAAAAATTCCATCTATTTCAAATAGAAATAGTTTTTCTCGTTTCTTATTTTTATCAATGTTATATTTGATTTTGTATAATTCTTCTATTACGATTTCATCCTCCTTGATTATTCCAGCATAACCAATTTCCTTCGCTATATAAGGAGGCGAAATTTTAGTAAGCATTTGCTTTTTTATATACTCATGAATATCTTTTACTTTTTCTTTTGATTTTCTATAGTTTAAGGTTTGCGAATAAATTTCGAATTCATCTTCTTCTCTGACAAGGAAAGAAGTTGAACCATTGAAATCAATGCTAGATACATTTAACTGATCTAACAAATTTTGAGCTGGAAGATTAATGGGAATACTAAACTCCTCCATTTCTTCTAACTCATCTGCTTCTTGGTCATAATCTTCTCCATAAGCAAATTCATCATAGACCATTAAAATTCTTGTATCGTGGACCAAAGAAATTTCACCGCCACCCTCATTATAATATTCTCCAGCATTTGGAAGATTAAATTCTTGAATTAGATATTCTCTTAAATCCTCCAGTAATGCATCCTCATAGTAAGGCAATGGTTTATCTCCTTGAAAAAAATTAACAATGGTTTCATCTCCACCCGCATTCCAAACTACTTTTATTTTTCCAGTCTCAGTTTTTT
>CALKJE010000095.1 GCA_937995675.1 uncultured Saprospiraceae bacterium | reverse complement strand
TGCGGTTAATCAACAATTGAATATTCCATTGGTAAAATTTTTGGCAACAGATGATGAAACACTAGCCAAAGTAATCGTAGGAGAATATAGTGCTTGTTTTAAAATTGCGATGCTCATGAGTCTCGCAATACAGGCATTTAATTATGCTGCGGAACCTTTCTTTTTTAATCAATCTGAGAAAAAGAATTCTAAAAAAACATATGCAGATGTAGGACAAGCGTTTGCTTTGGCCGGGAGTTTTATTTTCTTGGGAATTCTTCTTTATCTAGATATTTTTAAACACTTAATTCGTGATCCAAATTATTGGGTGGCATTACGAGTGGTTCCTATTTTATTGCTAGCCAACTTCTTTTTGGGACTCTATTATAATTTTTCTATTTGGTATAAATTAAAAGATAGAACCATTATGGGCGCCTATATATCAGTTGCGGGTTCAATGATTACGTTGGGATTAAATTTCTTGCTGATTCCTAAAATAGGATATATGGGCGCGGCTTATACTGCGATGACTTGTTATGCATTTATGGCGGCGGCGAGTTATCTGACAGGGCAACGATATTACCCAGTTCCTTATCCAATTCGAAAGATGTTAACTTATATTTCGTTAGCGGTATTGACCTATCTTTTGAGTGAATTTTTTAAAAATAATTTTGAAATATCTACCCCAATTTTTTTACTAATAAATACTGGCTTATTAATAGGGTATGCTTTGATGATTGCGTTTATTGAACGTGATCTGATCAAAAACTTGCGTGCAGGAAATAATTAAAATAAAACAATCAATTTTCAGTAGATAGAATTTCTCCCATCAAGAGTTCAGAAAATTCATTGATAATCATAGCCGTTGCTCCCCAAACCGTATGTCCTTGCACATCAAAATAAGGGACGTTTTTTAGCGTGATCCCATTTGCTAATTTTAAATCTTTTTTTCTTCGCATTGATTTTTCTAAAAAAACTTTTAAAGGGGTTTCTAAAATAGCATGTACCTCACTAGGTTGAGGAATGAAATCGGGACGTTTATCAACTACTCCTAAAAATGGATACACTAAAAAATTACTAACCGAAATATGTAAATCAGAGAGCTGCCCTAAAATCGTAACGGCATTTGTAGGCACACCAAGTTCTTCTTCCAGTTCACGTAGTGCTGCTGCTTTTGGAGAAGGGTCTGCTGCTTCCAATTTGCCACCAGGTAAACTGATCTGACCGGAGTGTCGGTCTTTGGGATGAAACATCCGTTGGATCAAAACCAACTGCGTTTCTCCTGTTGTATCTGGATATAATAAAATGACTACGGCTGCTTTTCGTGCTTTGGAAAAATCTGGTACAGGATAATCTCGACCTACATGCGCCATACGATATTGTGCCGCACGTCCAGGAAGCGGATTGGAGAATTTCTCTCGAATGATATTAATTAAATCTGAGGTAAATTGCATAATTTTAGTTCTGATCCTTAAACAGCTTCATTAATAACAAGAAAGAAGGGATAGAGGTTTAGGCAGACAAGCGATTAATAAAATAGAAAAGCGAGACCATCCATAGGACGATCTCGCTTTTGATATTAAAAAAGAAAAAATTATTTCTGTACGATGAATCGATCTGCTTTTGGTGCTAATCCGTCAGCAGAAGTTACGATCAAATAGCTGCCTATTGTCAAATTGCCTAAATTCATATCAATCTGATTAAGGCCACGGTGCAGTTCATTCTCTTGTTGAAGAATTACTCGACCGGTGATATCTGTAATCTGAATATTGAGCATTTTTGCACTTTCGTTTTCTAGTGTAATATGTAAATCTCCACCTGCAGAAGTTAGGTATGGATTTGGATAAAAACCAATAGCTGGAGAATCAATGATTCCTACATTACAATTTGTCTTAACGAGTCTTACAGTAGACATAGTAGGTTCAGTATTTCTATAATTTTCTACTATTCGGTAACGTACTTGTGATTGAGATTGACGTGCTGTAAAACTATAAGAGTCTGAAACTCCTCTACGAACAGTAGATATAGTCGTAAAATTTAGCCCATCTAGACTTTTTTGTACTTCGTAGTTGCTGATATCTTGAGCACCATCACTTACCCATGTTAACTCTGCGTTACATTGGTTAGATTGTGCTTGGAAATCAATAATTGTTGCTTGTGCACTACCAACTGCTAAGAACCCTAGTGCTAATGTTGCAAGCGCATTTTTAATTTTCCCTAAATTGTTTTTTGTAGAAATGAATCTCATATAACTTGAATTTTAACTGAACTTTTGTCAGCGTTTTATTTGATAAAAAAATATTAAAATTTTACTATTTAGGGGAGTTTGTTCGAAGAGGGGAAAAGATAAATCGTGCGAACGATTAGGTAGTTTTCAAATACTAGGCCAAACGTGAAATTCCACTCTTTTTATTTAAAATTAGATAGGACTCAGTATATTGGAAACGAAGTTGTTTAATCAGTTCGTAGTCAATTTTGGAGTTTTTAAACAAAAAAAAGCTGATCCTTTCCAAGGAAAGAATCAGCTTTTCTAATTAAAAATTTATAATCAAATATTATTTGTTAGAACTTTGCAAATATGCTTCTAATGCTGCTGTCATAGATGTAATGCCAGGTGCTGGACAGACAATGTTTAAGTTGAGTCCTAATTCCTCTACTTTACTTTTAGTGCTATTACCAAAAACAGCAATCCTAGT
>CALKJE010000094.1 GCA_937995675.1 uncultured Saprospiraceae bacterium | reverse complement strand
GTACGAATAATCGCTGGTGCTTGCTGTAAGCCATTGCTGCGATAACGTAGCGTCGCTAAATCATCACAAAGCGGCTGTAAACCATAGATTAAATAATCTAAATATTGAATCTCGACAATGGGTCTAAGACCACGCATTGCCAAACCAATGGCTTGTCCCATGATCGACCATTCTCGAATACCGGTATCGAAAACTCTTTCGACTCCATATTTTTCTTGCATTCCAGCAAAGCCTTGATTTACATCACCGATCTTTCCAACATCTTCACCAAAAGCGACCACCGTTGGATACTTTTCTAAAACAAAATCAAAGTATTTATTAATAATCTGATAACCATTGATTTCCGGCGCATCCTCTGCATAAGTCGGAGCAACAATCGGAATGTTTAAGGCAGCCTTTTGAGAATTGCTATAGAGCTTTGTATAATATCGCTCTTGACCAAGTCTTTTTATCTCGCTCAAATAAGCTTTTAAAGTTGCTCGTCCAGCGTCTGTTCCTTCTCCAGCTACGTATGAAAACCTTCGGGCAATCTGATATAATTCACTCAGAGAAGGATTGATTAATTTGCTAAGTTCTTCCTTTAATTTTTCCCCTTCTTCATTTTTATCAATTTGTTGAAGAATGCTGAGTAGTTCGCGACGTGATCGTTCCACAGGATCGGAGAAGCGTTTCCAAGCGTTGGTTTTAGCCTTTCGAACATAAGATTTTGCTTCTGCATCAATCTGATCTAACATATCACTATCCGCATATCCTTTTTCCAAGATCCAGTTTCGCATTTTGAGGATACAATCATGTTCCCTTTCCCAAGCTAACCGTTCTTTGGATTTATACCGTTCGTGAGAACCACTGGTACTATGTCCTTGAGGCTGCGTGAGATCATCCACGTGAATCAGTACTGGGACGTGTTCCTTTCTGGTTAGTGCGATGGCTTTATCATACGTTTTTCTTAAGGCCATGTAATCGTAGCCTTTTACGTTGAATATTTCAATTCCCTCTTCGGTAGAAGTTCTTTGAAAACCTTTTAATGCTTCAGAAATACTCTGCTTAGTCGTTTGATACTTTTTAGGAACCGAGATTCCATATCCATCATCCCAAACAGAAATAGCCATTGGCACTTGCATAACCGCAGCAGCGTTCATTGATTCCCAAAAGATCCCTTCACTTGTACTCGCGTCACCGATGGTACAGAAACAAACTTCATTTCCATTTTTAGAAAAGGTGGTCTCATTTCGAAGTGAATCTAGACTACGGTACATTCGAGAAGCGAAAGCCAATCCTAGTCCACGAGCCATTTGACCTCCGGTAGAAGAAATATCGCTAGAAATATTGTGAATCTCTAAATGATTGGTCCAGTTGCCTTCGGCATCTACCATTGGGCTGGAATAGTGAGAATTCATCTGTCGTCCTCCGGAGAAAGGATCATTTTCGGTATCTGCGTAAAGTTGTGCGAAAAAGTCTTCGACAGAGCTTAGACCAAGGGCAAACATAAAGGTCTGATCACGATAGTAGCCAGAGCGCCAATCACCTTTTTTAAAAGCTCGGGCCATTGCGACCTGAGGTAATTCTTTTCCATCACCTAGAATTCCGAATTTAGCTTTTCCAGTAAGGACTTCTCTCCGTCCCATCAGACTGGTTTCACGACTGACTCGACAGATCCAATAATCTTCGAGTATCTCAACCGTCAATTGTTTTTTCTGGGACTTTTTACCGGTTAATTCTTGAATTACTTGGGAGTTCGTAATCATTCTATTGTATAAATTAGCAGGCTTTCACCATGGTTAAGGGTACGGAGGATTGTAGTAGCTGTTTAAAAATAAAACACAAAGGGTGAAAATATTTTTAAATAGCTTTTAGGTGGAATTATGAGCAGTGTGTGTACTTTTAGAACTCCGTACAACTGGAATAATTTGGTGCCACAAAATTACGAATTTTCGAGGGGACTTGGATAATTTCACTTAAGAACTTGTTAAAGTGGTGTGTTATTTGCCCCTTTGATGTAACCAATAGGGTTCCTTAGAGTCTAAGAAATGAACAAGACAAAGATATTGACGTTTTAACGATAATTTAACGGCTAAAAAAGCGAAAAATACTTTTGATTTGTGACGTAATAAGTTACATTTGTAAAAACCGTAATTAAACGTTGGAATTAAGCTCCTTGAGCAATTCGATTATTTCATGAACCAAATATAAAATTTAACATAATGAAAAAGATTTTCACACTACTATTTATGGTTGCTATGATTAGCAGCATTAGTTTTGCTCAGGATGCTACTGCTACTGAGGGAACAACCGATGGACCTGTTATGACATTTGAATCAATGACCGTTGATTACGGAACAATTGAGCAGAATTCTGATCCATTAAGAAGCTTTCTCTTCACAAATACTGGTAATGAGCCATTACAGATCACTCATGCTAAAGGTAGCTGTGGATGTACTGTTCCTGAATACCCAAAGGAGCCAATCATGCCTGGTGAGCAAGCTAAGATTAACGTTCGTTACGACACTAAGCGTGTTGGTAAATTCGTGAAATCAGTTACTTTAACAACTAATACCACTGCTGGAAAGGAAAAATTAACCATCAAAGGGGAAGTGCTTAAGAAAGCTGCAGAGCCAAATGGTCTTCCAGTCGAAGCACCTAACGTTTTTAGCCCAGCTGGAAACTAATAAGTTTAAACTATTTTAGCTTTAAAAAAGCCCTTGGATATCTGATTATCCAAGGGCTTTTCTGTTTGAAGGAAGTTTAAAAAAGCTCTTAAATCGTAATTTCGTAAAAAAAGAAAATCCTTGTTTTCTGAAAAAACAAGGATTCCTAACCCAAACAAATAAACACAAAAACTACTTTTAAATAATTTTATAAAGCAAGTATAAGGCCTTTGTATCATATTCAAAAGGTTTCACATAAAAAACTGTGACATACATTCTAAAACCTAACAATACACCTCAAATATAAAAACCAAGAATAATTTATCTATTTGTGACATCAAATTAGGAACAATTTTTCTAATATTGTGTCACTTATTTGCCCTACTACTCGCAGTTTCTGTCAAATTCAGAAAATCTTGTAAAATTGCCCTAAAACTTGTGCGCTCTGCTAAGCTATAACTAAGCGTTATTTTTTCCTTTCCTAATTCTTGGATAAAGATGTTTTTCTCTGAATTAAGGGTATTTTCCAATTGGGAGACAAATTCCAATTGCTCCAGATAATCTTTACTCGGCCAATCAAGCAGAATGGTATCTCCTACCGCTTGATTTACCAGTATTTTCGCTTTCTCTCCTATATTTTTCTTTTCAAAACTTAGATAAGACTCATCTTCTAGCCAGTTGTGGATAATTATGGGATAAATGACTGGGATATTATTAGAGTTCATAAACAGTTTTGGCCGATAATAGTCCAATTGGGTCTTAGGACTACGATTGGTCTGATACTTAATACTTTTTATATTTTTAAAATAAATAAAAGAAGGAGCGGTCGTTTTAAAGCGATCATTTCCCGTCCGTTCTCGCTTCACCGAATTAGATTGACAACCAGTTAGAAATATTAAAGTCAGCCATAAAGTATTTAATACGATCCATTTTGAGATCTTCCATGGCATAAGTATTCCAGCCTTCTCTTTAAGAATGGTAAAAAATCGAGTAATATCATTATATTGGGTCATCATATACGATAGGAAACATGAAAGCAATTCTAAAGTTCGGCCTCAGTGCCTTGATCTGTCTCTTTTTTACAATATTATTAAATAACCCAATCCCAGCAGGTAAGACAACGATACCTCCTCTGGGGAAATTATTAAATCCATTTACCGGCTTTTGGGAAAATGGACAAACAGAAACTGGTGAACAAGAAACGGTTTATCTAGAAAATTCCGATCTAACGGAAAAAGTAAAAATAATTTTTGATCAACGTCGTGTCCCTCATATTTTTGCAGAAAATATAGAAGATGCGCTCTTTGCACAAGGCTATCTCCTTGCCCAACATCGCCTTTGGCAAATGGATATTTCTACTCGATCTTCTAGTGGTAGACTCAGTGAAATTATGGGCACCAAAACGCTTAAAAGAGATCAATTACAAAGAAGACGAGGAATGGTCTACGCAGCTGAGAATGCCGTTAAACTTTGGAAAACGGCACCTGAGTTCAGCTTTGTAGAAGCTTATACCAATGGCGTCAATGCTTATATTGAACAACTCCAACCAAGCGATTATCCCATAGAATTTAAACTCTTGGATTATGAACCAGAACCTTGGACACCTTTAAAGACCGCACTTTTTAATAAAGCTATGGCAGAAATGCTTTCACGTGGTAATGAAGATATTGAAATGACCAATGTCAGAAAACTCTTAGGCGATTCTATCACCGCAGATTTATATCCGCAGCTATTTCCAAATGAATCACCCATCATTCCAAATGAAGTAGCATTTGATTTTAAACCAATCGAAGCTCCTGATTCAAACACGCCACCAATTGGATTGATTGAACATAAAGTTTATAGCAAACCTCCTCCGCAATTAGGCAGTAATAACTGGGCAGTTTCGGGTAGTAAAACGGCTTCGGGCTTTCCTATTTTATGTAATGATCCTCATCTCGGATTGACGCTACCATCGATCTGGTATGAGTTACAATTAAATACGCCTGATCTAAATGTTTATGGTGTTTGCCTTCCAGGAGTTCCAGGTGTGGTAATAGGTTTTAACGAACATTCAGCTTGGGGTGTGACCAATGTTGGCCATGATGTCGTGGATTGGTATAAAGTTAACTGGACAGATACAAAAAAAGAAAAATACTTGTTTGATGGTCAAGAAAGATCGGCAGAATTAAAAATAGAAACTTATAATATAAAAGGACAACCACCGATTTATGACACGGTACGTTATACCCATTGGGGGCCAGTCGTTCATCAAACACCTGGTAAGCTTGACGAGGATTTAGCGATGCGTTGGGTGGCTCATAATTCCATAGGTAATGAATTAAAAACCTTTCATGGATTGAATACAAGTAAAACGTATTCGGACTATCGAAAAGCCATCACTAATTTCGCTTCACCTGCACAAAACATTGTTTATGCGAATAAATCTGGAGATATCGGGATTACCGTTCAAGGACAACTACCTATTCGTCCGGTAGAACATGGTTTGACGGTTCAACCTGGCGAGTCAACCGCTACGGATTGGAAAGGGTTTATTCCCATGGATCAATTGCCGCATGTAAAAAATCCAACTCGTGGTTTTGTGGGTTCTGCCAATCAACGTTCTACCAGTACGGATTATCCTTATCCATATCTTTCCATGCATGGTGGATTTGAAGCTTACCGAGGCCGAACTTTAACTCGTAAATTGGATACGATGGAACAGATTACAGTCACAGATATGCAAGCTTTACAAACAGATGTTTATGGCTTAAAAGCAGCGGAAGCATTGCCTGCGTTACTCCAATTATTGGAGGATACAGAAATGAATGAATCGGAAAAAAAGTATTTCAATTTATTAAAAAAATGGGATTACGAATATAGAAGAAATACCCCTGGACCTATTTTATTTAATACTTGGTTTACTAATTTTTATAAAAAAACTTGGGATGAAATATATACGATGGATAAGTCACATGAGATGTCTTTTCCTAGTAGTAGACGAACGATTGCTTTATTAAATGAGGTGCCAGCACATGATTTCTTTGACTTACAAGAAACGGCTGATCAGAAAGAAACGGCCAAAGAAATTGCTATCTTAGCTTTTACTGAAATGGCCAAAAAGATAACAGATTGGGAAGCAAAAGGAAATACTTTAGAATGGTCTAACTATAAAAAATTAAGTATCAATCATGTTGGTTTTATTCCTGCTTTTTCTAGAACAGATTTAAGCGTAGAAGGAGATTCAAAAACCCTAAATGCTATCGGAAAAACTTGGGGACCTTCGTGGCGAATGATTGTTGCTTTTGGTCCAGGCAAACCCAAGGCATACGGTATTTATCCTGGTGGACAATCTGGAAATCCTGGAAGTTCCAACTACGATAATATGTTAGAAGACTGGGCGGCTGGTAAGTATTACGAATTGGAATTGATGGATCGAGAATAGGGGCTTCTGGCTTCTGGCTTCTGGTTCTGGCTAAATAAACTATTTTTTAAAACGCTGATGCACATTTAATACTTGTTTTTATGAAATTTATTTTAGGAATGATTGGAATGATTGCAGTAGGGCTTTTGGCTGCTCAATTTTTACCTTGGTGGAGTGTGGTCCTTGTCTGCTTTATCGCCGGAGCTATGTTAAATATGAATGGCTGGAAAAGTTTTCTTTGCGGATTACTCGCTATTTTCTTACTTTGGGGACTAAGTGCTGGATGGGACTTTCATCATGGTAGTTATATTATCGCTAATCGAATGGGCAGTTTACTAGGTGGCGTTAGCGGCGTAGCACTAATGTTTATTACTGGATTGATTGGTGGTCTTTTAGGAGGTTTGGGTAGTATGACTGGTGGTTATTTTAGAAAAATAATTTAAACCTTCCTTAACTACGCAACAATTAGGGGTATTGTTTGTCATTTATTAAGAGTCTCTGACTAAGGATCAATAACAAAAATTTTATCAAATGGATAATTATCAACGTGCTAAAAAAATTGTAAGAAAGAAAAAAGCTTTTTATCAGCATCTCGGTGCTTATATAGGCGTAATTGGTTTTTTATTTATTGTCAATATTATTTCAGGAGCAGATGAACCTTGGTTTTTATTTCCTGCTGCTGGTTGGGGAATTGGACTCTTTTTACATCGCATCAATACTTTTGGATTTCCTTTTACCAAAGGAGTTATGTCTCCTGAATGGGAAGACCGTGAAATTGAAAAAGAAATGGATAAGCTAGAAGGTTTTCCAGAGGCACCAGAGCCAGACGAAGAGCTAGAACTCAGAGAGTTTAAAAAATTGAGAAGCGAATGGGGTGATGATCAGGAATTTGTGTAGAGATTGTTGAATTGTTGAGCTTGCTCTAAAAAGTGTATTTCTCGCAAAGATCGCGGAGACGCAGAGATTCTTTAACGTGTATATCTTTTATCGCAAAGCAATTATGTATATTGTTTTTTATCAAATAAGACTCAAAAATCTACTTTCATAGTTTTTAGAGTGAACTCATTGTTGAATTGTTGAATAACATGCTCAATTTTATTTGATTAATAGATTTTATTCTGATTTCTTTTTGTAAAGAAACTAAATAGAGATTTTGGTTAGATTGAAGCTTTTTTAGGTGCATGTCCCTAGACCAAAAGCGCCAATTCTAAGTTTGAAATTATTTTTAAAAACGTTTCTTTTATTCCTACCTAAACGCTCGTAAGCAAGTATATTTGTACCACTGAAGTGCTTAGACTTGTCTTACAAATTTCCATGTATTGCAAGCAGCCAATTTTTCTTAAATACATACTATAAAATACGATGCTCAACACTTACCTAGATCTGATTGCTAAGGCAACAGGGCTCCCAAAGACTAAAATTTCCAATACTATAAATTTATTAGAAGAAGGGGCAACCATTCCCTTTATTTCTCGATATCGAAAGGAAGTTACTGGCTCTCTTGATGAAGTCCAAATTGCGAATATCCAAGAGCAACTCCAAAAACTAAAAGATATTGACAAACGTCGAGAAACGATTATCGCTTCTATCGAAGAGCAAGGCAAAATGACGCCAGACTTGCTCCAGAAGATCAAGAAAACCTACCAGCTAAATGAGCTAGAAGATTTATATCTTCCGTATAAGCGTAAACGAAAAACCCGAGCTTCCGTCGCACGCGAAAATGGTTTAGAACCACTCGCTTCAAAATTACTTCTACAAGAAAACTTCAACATTAATAAATTTGCGTCTACCCTACTTTCTGAAAAAGTAACAACCATAGAAGATGCTTTAAAAGGAGCCAGAGATATTATCGCTGAACAAGTTAATGAAACAGAAGAAGCGCGAACCAGCGTTAGACAAAGTTTTAAAGACGATGCTTACATTCGAGCAAAGCTCGTTCGTGGTAAAGAAAAAGAAGCTGCGAAATATCAAGATTATTTTGACTATTCAGAAAAGTTAAGTCGATGTCCTTCTCATCGTTTGCTCGCTATTCGTCGAGGAGAAGACGAAGGGTTTTTACGAGTAAAGATCGGACCAGAAGAGGAAGAAGCACTTTATCATTTAGAAAAAATATTTGTTAAAAATAAAAATGAAGCCGGCGAACAAATCGCTCTAGCCGTAGGCGATGGATATAAAAGATTATTGGCTCCTTCAATCGAAACAGAGTTTAGAAATCTTGCAAAAGCGAAAGCAGATGAAGAAGCCATCCAAGTATTTACTGAAAACTTGCGACAACTTTTATTAGCGGCGCCTTTAGGACAACGAAGTATTCTGGCACTTGATCCTGGTTTTAGGTCAGGCTGTAAAGTCGTTTGTTTGGATGCACAAGGAAACCTAATTTACAACGGTAATATTTATCCTCATCCTCCTCAATCAAGAGCAGACCAAGCGATTTCTGAGATTAAACAATTGGTCAAAAAATATAAAATTGACGCCTTGGCGATTGGGAATGGAACGGCAGGAAGAGAAACTTATCAGATGTTTGCTGGACTAGATTATGGCCGTCCCGTTGATGCATTTATGGTGAATGAAAGTGGAGCTTCGATCTATTCTGCTTCGTTGGCTGCTCGAGAAGAATTTCCAGATAAGGATGTTACCGTTAGAGGAGCGGTCTCAATTGGTAGACGATTGATGGACCCACTAGCGGAGCTTGTAAAAATTGATCCTAAATCAATTGGCGTTGGTCAATATCAACATGATGTACAGCAAAACATGCTAAAAGAAAGTCTAGATCGTACCGTGGAAAGTTGTGTAAACTCCGTAGGTATTAATCTAAATACTGCTAGTAAACATTTGCTAACTTATGTTTCTGGTCTCGGTCCTACCCTTGCTCAAAACATCGTGGATTATCGTTCTGAAAATGGAGAATTTAAACAACGTAAGCAATTATTAAAAGTCGCTAGGATGGGTGATAAAGCTTACGAACAAGCAGCTGGTTTTTTACGAATTCGAAATGGTAAACATCCATTAGATAATACAGCAGTTCATCCTGAGCGGTATGCTTTGGTAGAAAAAATGGCCAAAGATTTAGGGACGGATGTTTCTGGTTTATTGACCAATAAGCTGATGCGTCAACAAATCAACTTAAAAAATTATATTTCTGAGCAAGTCGGATTACCTACCCTAAAAGATATCATGGCAGAATTAGAAAAGCCAGGTCTAGATCCTCGAGGTGCCGCAAAAGCAATTCAATTTTCTAAAGCGATCCAAACGATTGAAGATTTGAAAGAAGGAATGGTCGTGACCGGTGTGGTCAATAATGTAACTAATTTCGGTGCGTTTGTAGATATTGGAATTAAAGAAAGTGGCCTGGTGCATATTTCACAGCTTGCCAATCATTTTGTTAAAAATCCAGCGGACGTGGTAAAACTCGGACAACAAGTGGAGGCTCGGGTAATGGGCGTTGATTTGGAGCGAAAGCGGGTGCAGTTGTCGATGAAGGAGGTGTAGGTGGATGTGCAGATTTTTTGATGTGCGAATGTGCGGATTTGTGCGACACGCTACGCGGTCGGGGTTGAGATTGGGAGGTTGGTTTTATACCCATGGAATCCCCCGAAGAGGCGGGGCAGGCTCTACAGGATTCTTGGGATTTGTGGGTATGTGGATGTGCTTTTTTAATTAAAAAACGTGTTCAAGGTAGAGATATGAAAAATGGATGGTTTGTTTTATTGATTTTTTTTCTGGGTTGTAAGGCTACTCCGGAGAATAAGCATGTGGGTTTTTCGAAAGTTGTTGCACCGTTGAGCTTGTTAAATGCTGTGGCGGCAGCGGAGGTTATTTCGGAAGATCGTAAGGAAGGTTTTTTTGAAAAGGTGGGGATTACGGATATGCTGATTCAGATGAAACGTCCTTATGAAGATTCGTTGGAGAGAGATGACTTATTGATGGAATATAAAGCTTTTTTAAAGACGGAAGTTTTGGACTTTACAGAAAAAGAAGCGGCATTTTGTCGGGAGATTTTTGGGGAGATTTATCCACAAATTCAGGCAGTTCATCCTGATATTTATCCAAAGGATTTACAATTAATAAAACTAAAAGGAAACCATTATGGTGCGGGTGCTTTTTATACTCGAGAGCAAGCTATCTTGATTCCACAAGGAGCATTGCAAGATCCAGACCGAGCATTCTTTTATGAGACCATGCTACACGAAATTTTCCATATTTATTCTCGATATCATCCAGAAAAGCGAAAGGCTTTATATGAATTAATTGGTTTTAAAAAATTAGATATTCCTAATGGTTTGTCCATGGATCCAGTCTTAAAAAATAGCATTTTAATAAACCCGGATGGAATTGACCTGGCTTACACAATTGAATTAGAAGAGGATGGAAAACCTTTATTTGCCGTTCCTATCTTGGCCGCTAATAGCTTGGGGTTCGACAAAAATAAACCGGAGTTTTTTGATTATCTAAATTTTAATCTTTATCCAATTCAACCGCCTTATAGTGGAACAATAAAGGTTTTATCTCAAAATGATGGTTCTAGTCGTCTTGATCTAAAAAAGGTGAAAGGGTTTTACGAACAGATTCAAAAGAACACAGATTATATTATTCACCCTGATGAGATTCTTGCTGATAATTTTATCTTTCTGATACGGGCTAAAGAGGATGCTCGGACGCTTGGGAAGTTTACGGAGGAAGGGATTGAGTTGATTGAGGAGATGGGGAAGATTATTGAACGGTGATTTGTTGA
>CALKJE010000093.1 GCA_937995675.1 uncultured Saprospiraceae bacterium | reverse complement strand
AATATCGAGGGCGGAGGAGATACAGAAATCATAGAGATGGATCGTATGCGAAGATTAATTGCTGACCATATGGTCAACAGTAAGCACACATCACCACACGTGACGTCTTTTGTAGAAGCAGACGTAACTAATTTGGTAAATTGGCGTAATCGGGTTAAAGGCCCTTTTCAGAAAAAATACGGTGAAAAAATTACCTTCACCCCAATTTTTGTAGAAGCAGTTGCTAAAGCAATTGGTGATTATCCTATGATCAATGTATCTGTAAATGGAAATCAAATTATTCGTAAAAAATCAATTAACGTAGGAATGGCTACTGCACTTCCTTCAGGTAATCTGATTGTTCCGGTAATTAAAAATGCGAATCGACTTAATCTGCTAGGACTAGCCCAGTCAGTAAATGATTTGGCGAATCGAGCAAGAAATAATAAACTTAAACCCGAAGATGTACAAGACGGTACTTTTACGTTGACCAACGTAGGAACCTTTGGGAATGTAATGGGTACACCAATTATCAATCAGCCACAGGTAGCTATTATGGCTGCCGGTGCTATTCGTAAAAAGCCAGCGGTAATGGAAACGGAGTACGGTGATGTAATCGCCGTTCGACAAATGATGTTCCTATCGTTATCTTATGATCATCGAGTCGTTGATGGATTTTTAGGAGGTTCTTTTTTACGCAAGGTGGCGGATTATCTAGAAGCCTTTGATGATCAGCAGACGGTTTAGATCTTTATAGAAGACGTCTCTAATTAACCATGATTTTATGAAAAGTAAATTTTTGTTTTTCCTTGTAATTATTCTGTTTAGTGTGGCTCCTGCACAAGCACAGAAATCTGCAAAAAAGTTAAAGACGTCTGCCGAGAATTATTATAAGCGGCACAAATATGCGGAAGCCTATAATCTGTTTTCTAAATATACACGTCTGAAAAATCCTGATGCTGAAATGATGTATAAGATGGGGATTTCTGCCTATCAATCAAATCGGTTACCAGAATCAATTAGACATTTTCAATCTATCATTAATAATGAGAAAAAACCGGATCAGTCGGTTTATTATGGATTGGCGCGTGCTTATCATCAACAGCGAAAATTCAAAGAAGCGATTCGTAATTATAAGCAATATTTAAAAACGACTAAATTTGATGACCGCCGCCGAGAACACGTAAAAGACAATATTTTACGCTGTGCTAGTGGATTAAATTTGTCGTATGTCGATGAGCAGGCAGTGGTGGAAAATATGGGCGCAAAAGTGAATTCGGAAGCAGATGATTTTGGTCCAGTACTTAGTCCTAATTATAATAATAAACTTTATTTTTCTTCTAATCGAAAAGGAAGTGTCGGTGGAAAAAGAAACGCTGCGGGATATCCAGATGAGCAATATGGTAATTATAGCTCTGATATTTATTCTACCATTATTATCAATGGAGAATGGAATTCAACGACTCCCTTACCAACCTTAGTGAATAGTGTACGCAACGAAGTATTATTGGATTTTAATGATGATGGCCAAGTACTATATTATTACAAAGGATTGAAATTGAGTGGAGGCGAAGCGCTGGTTGATTCTTTTAGTAATAATCAGCAAAATGAATTATATGCTCCCAAAATGGATACACCAATGGTAGCCGAAAAAGGAGATGAATCCCCCTATTTTTTCAATGATTCAACGATGCTCTTTAGTAGTAATCGCAAAGGAGGTTTAGGTGGAAAAGATATTTATGTTACGACAAAAATTAATGGTTATTGGACCGTCCCCAAAAATTTAGGAATGGCGATCAATAGTCATTATGATGAAGTAAGTCCATTTTTATCGATGGATGGTAGAACATTGTACTTTAGTAGTAATCGTCCTGAAAGCATCGGTGGTATGGATATTTATCGTGTTCGGTACAACGATGGAAAGCAAGCTTGGGAAACGCCAGAAAATATGTCTTGGCCAGTAAATTCACCAGCCAATGATAGAGATTTCCGCTTATCACCTAATGGTCTTGAAGGCTATTTTTCTTCTGATCGAAAATCAGGGAATGGAGGTTTTGATTTGTTTACCGCTTATTTTAAAAACCAGTTATATGAGCAATCTGTTACTTCAAATCCGCTAGTATTTACCCAAGTACCAGCATATCGTCAGCAGCAACAAGGCACAGGAGTGGTTTTCGAATCTTCTGAAAATTTTCCAACTAAATCTTATCCATCTACCGTTAATTTTCCTCAATCTGCTACTAAAGTTGTAGAAGTAAATCCAATAAATTACCGCAATGATGATGATATTCTAAGCACCGATAACTTAGAAAAGATTAATGAAGTAATTCGGGTGATGAACGAATATCCACAGCTAAAGGTTATGTTATCTGCTCATTCAGATGGTAGTGACCCTGTAGAGTTTGATTTATTTTTCTCTATCAAAAGAGCCGAAAAAGTTGCCGCTTATTTACAAGAAAAAGGCATTAATGCTTCTAATATCCACCTGAAAGGCATTGGAGCTGTCAATCCAGCGGCCATGCAACAAACGGAAGGAGGAAGTAGTGTAATGGCTCAAAAGATCAATAGAAGAATTGATTTTGAAATATTTAATTCAGCTGGACTTCCTTTACAGATTGTTAATAAAGGCCCTGTGGTAAGTAAATTCTTGGAAGATCAACGTGGAATTATGTATAATCAAGCGGTTAAAGGCCTTTCTTATAAGGTACAAATTGCTTCTTTAGCACAACGTTATAAAGGATCTCTTTTATTAGAATACCGTCAACCACTGATCGAATCCGTTTTTAATGATAAAAGTTATAAGTATTCTGTTGGCCTATTTCAAAATTTTTATGGAGCAGAGCAGCTTCGTAAAGAGCTGGTGTCCAGAGGAATAACAGATGCATTTGTGATTCCTTATATCAACGGCGTGAGAGCTTCTATGAGTGATTCTAAAATATATGCCGCTGCATATCCGGATTTGCTGAATTTTCTCGCACAAACCAAGCAAGATTAGTTACCTTTGGCCTTTCGTCAACAGAAAGATACAAATGAAAAAAATTGCATTTCTAAGAGAAAGCCTTAAAAATCTAAAAACTGTCGGTACGGTAACTCGTAGTTCGAAGTATGCATGTAAAGCGATGATTGCGCCTGTTAACTTTGCTGAAGCAAACGTGATCGTTGAATTAGGAGCAGGTGATGGCGTGATTACAGAACATATTATTAAGGCGATGAAGCCGGACGCTATTTTACTTTCTTTCGAAGTTAACCCTCGATTTTGTGAAAAGATTAGAGAAATCAACGATCCACGCCTCCATGTGATTGAAGATTCTGCGGAACATCTCGAAAAATACCTTAAAAAACACAACCTAAAAGAGATAGATTATGTCATTTCTGCTATTCCTTTTGTTTCTCTTCCCGATGAACTAGGATACTCGATTGTAGGTGAGTGCAGAAAGTTTTTAAAAGAAGGTGGACTTTTCATCCAAATCCATTATTCATTATTGGCTAAAAAGATTTACCAAAAAGTATTTGGAAACGTAAAAGTTAATTTTGAGCCCATTAATATTCCTCCTGCTTTTGTTTTAATTAGTACTAAAAAGTCTGCGTAAAGGTGATGGCTGAGGACGTTTTTGATTCTGAAAATCAACGCGCATATTGGTCCGCCCGATATGACGAAGCACGTACAGGATGGGACATCGGTTATCCATCTACGCCACTCAAAACTTATATTGACCAATTAACGGATAAAAGTATTCGAATTCTTATCCCCGGAGCCGGGAATGCTTATGAAGCTGCGTATTTATTTGAACAAGGTTTTTTGAATACCGTAATTCTAGACATCTCCTCCATTCCTTTAAAAGCTTTTGGTGATCGGTTTCCCGGATTTCCAAAAGAACAACTAGTCAATGAAAATTTTTTCTCTTTTGAAGGACAGTTTGATTTGATCATAGAACAGACTTTCTTTTGTTCCATGCCGCCACTACCTGCCAACCGACAAGCTTATGCATTGCAGATGTCTAAACTCCTAAAACCTGGCGGTAAATTGGTAGGACTCTGGTTTGATATTCCACTTACTGGAGATTTAGAAAAAAGACCTTTCGGTGGGACCAAAGAAGAATATCTAACTTACCTTGATCCTTACTTCAAAGTACAGACTTTTGCACCTGCTCATAATTCGATTCCGCCTCGTGCAGGCAATGAACTCTTTGGCATTTTTGTAAGAGAAGTTGTTTAAAAATGAAGCACAATGGTTACGGATAAGTCATTGACAACGTGGATCTTCTGCTATTTTTATTTCCGTAGCTACGGCTACGCAAAAAAAAATGAGCATCGCCCACGTTATCAAGCACTTACCCTCACCTTTTGTGAACATTCTTAAACAACTTCAGAAAATAATATAGCTTCTGTTTACTGTTTACTAAACTTTAAAAGTTTTAGTAAACAGTAAACAGAAGCATACTAAAACATCGAAGTTGCTTGATATAACTCATGCTTGTCATCGACACCAAGGGCGTAGGTAAAACCAGGTTGCAAACTATAAGCGCCATACGCACCATCTTTTCTTAGCGCGATGAATCCAACTTGTAAATCACTAATATCTTTGTGTTTTGCTTTTATGCGTAGACATACAGAACGACATGCCTCTTCTGGACTTTGACCGTGACGCATAGCTTCTACGACCATGGCACTGCCTGCAGTTCTGATGACCGCTTCACCGAGTCCAGTAGCTGCCGCAGCACCAACTTCGTCATCTACGAATAAACCAGCAGCGATGAGTGGAGAATCACCGACCCTTCCGTGCATCTTCCATGCGGCTCCGCTCGTGGTACAGGCACCTGCTAGATGGCCGTGCGCATCAAGTGCGAGTGTACTGATGGTATCGTGATTTTCGATATTTATTTTGGGTTTATAAATACCT
>CALKJE010000092.1 GCA_937995675.1 uncultured Saprospiraceae bacterium | reverse complement strand
AAAGGCAATTAAAAAACCAAATCCGAGAATACCTGGGTCAAAAAATGGAATTAAAAGAACAATGATGGTAAATACCAGAAATACAAATGCGTGAAAATGAAAAGAAAAAATCAGATGTTCAACGTAAAATTTCTTGCTGCGGATGTATATTACTTTTAAAAATAATGCTAAAAATGGCATCATGAAAAACAGCGCCAGCGTCATTTTTCCAAATAAAAACTGGAGCATATTACCGCCTTGCTTAACGGCTTTTACACCCTGTGTAAAAAATAATTTTCCCCAGAATCCCATATCTTTTCCGTAGGTGTCGCTCAGTCTTTTAGGAGTCATATTCTCAAAATCATCCCGGCTGATTACAGGTAACTTAATACTGCCAATTGAGATTTCGTCGTCCAAGTCAATAGAATCCGTCGGATTACCCAATACTTCCCGCAGATGAACCGTCACAGAATCAAGTGCTTGATTAACTTCTTCTTTATTATTAAAGTGCGCTTTTTGCTGCCACGAAATACTATCCAGGGCCACTAATACTTTGCTCCGCTCGTTTTCGTGGATCATTTCATTCAGATTACTACTCCCAAAATCCTTGTCCTTAAAAAGCTGGACGGCAAGCACCGATGCGAAGAGGACAGCAGTAATTAAAAACAGTCGTAGTGGCGAAGAATAAGTTTTATGTTTTCCGAGAAAGAATTCCTCGGTCAGTTTGCCGGGAATAAAGATCGCTTTGAAGGTATTAAAAATCCGGCTATCCAGATTAAATTGTTCTGCCATAAAATCCCCGACCAGATTGCGTAGTTTGATCCGTCCAGTGGTATGCTTTTGCCCACAAGTGAGACAATAGACTGCTTCGGAGGGCAACGGTGTATTACAGTTAAAGCATTGTTTGGAATCTGAAGACATAGGCTTTCTAGGTAGTTTACGCTATAAAGTTAATGAATACCAAGAGAATTGAGTTAAATAATCGATCAAACTTAGTTTTTAATCGGTCAAAATAGGTGTGTTGTTAAAAGTATATTAGAAGAATCATAGACCTCAAAAAGAAAAGCCTTATTCTCATGGAAGGGAATAAGGCTTTTAATTTTTTATAGGATGGATATCTTTAATCAAAGGATTGGTTAGTAACCGAAGCCATGTTAGCCAGCTCTTGATATTCTTTTGGTGTTAATCCATCCATACAATAATGAATAGGATTTACTTTATTCCCACGGTGAATTACTTCATAGTGTAAGTGAGCTGCGGTAGAAGAACCGGTGTTTCCTACTGCGCCGATTACCTGTCCACGCTGAATCTTTTGACCTTTTTTTACATCGACTCTACTCATGTGAGCGTAAAGTGTTTTGTAGCCATAGCCGTGATCGATTACCACGTGCGTTCCATAACCATTTTTAATTTTAGAAACCTTTATTACTTTTCCATTTCCGGTAGCTTGGATAGGCGTTCCTTCAGGACAAGTAAAATCAATTCCTTTATGCATCCGACGTCTCTTAAAGATCGGGTGCATTCGCATGCCAAATCCAGATAGGCGGTGAAGATTTCTTTTTAATTTGTCAGCACGTACCGGCTTAATAGCAGGAATAGAAGCCCACATCTCTTCTCGGTCTTTTGCTAAAGCAGTGATCTCGTCCAATGATTTAGACTGAACGGCGAGTTTAGATTTAATTTTATCAACTTCTGTCTTTGCAGAGATAAGAAGTTCTCCGGAGTTTTTAAACTTGGTTAGGTTTGAATATTTTTCGCTACCTCCTGTTCCACCATTCCAAACACTTTCATCTACTGGCTCCATTCCAAAGATCATACGGTGTACACCTGCATCTCGTTCTTGGATATTGTTTAATACCTTAGACATCATATCGAAATCGCTATTCAGTGCCATATACTGGAACTTCATCTGCTCAATCTCACGTAATAATGCTTTTTCTTTAGGGGAAGGGAAATATGCTAGTACAATAGATATGACAATAACTGCACTTACTCCTACGGCACATATGAAGCCGAGGAACTTTAAGATTTTAACACGTAAGGGGTCTACTACTTTTTCGTAGCGTAATGTTTGCGTGTTATAAACAAACTTTTCTTTTCTCATCAGAGCCTTTATTCGTTAACCAAAATTCAGTAGCTTTGCGAGCGCTGAAAATCGGCAAAAATCGTTTTCTGTAGCTTTTGTTTAAATGGCCACTATTTTACGTTTTATTGATATATAGTTTTTATCTAAACTGTTATAATATGCGCCGCCAAAAATATTACTCAAAAGTCGATTATTCAAACAAAATCGCAAAAATCTTTGTATTTAATTAATTATAATGATAAAAAAATACATTTTTGTAACTTTTTTGATTTTAAATAATGCTGTTTTTACACCTGAAAAATAATAATTGAAACAAATTAGTGAAATTATTGTAAATAAAATAAATACGAATTAAATCAGCGCCTTTTTGGCCATTTATTCTCTATAATCACCCTTTCTATGATGACTTCTCGCGAAATCCGACAAAAATTTCTTGATTTTTTTGAAAGTAAAAAACATAAAATCGTCCCTTCTGCACCATTGGTAAACAAGGATGATCCGACCTTAATGTTTATTAATGCGGGAATGAACCAATTCAAAGACTATTTTTTAGGCAATAAAACACCTGATAATCCTCGAATTGCTGATACCCAAAAATGTCTACGTGTATCCGGTAAACAAAATGACCTGGAAGAGGTAGGAATTGATAGCTATCATCATACACTCTTTGAAATGCTTGGAAACTGGTCAATTGGAGACTATTTCAAAAAAGAAGCAATTGAATGGGCGTGGGAATTACTCACCAAAGAATATAAATTAGATCCAGACCGATTATATGTTTCTGTTTTTGAGGGAGACGAAGGTTTGAACCTTCCCTTGGATCAAGAGGCGATCGACTTATGGAGTAATTTTATTCCAGCTGAACGTATTCTAAAATTTGATCGAAAAGATAATTTTTGGGAAATGGGAGATACGGGACCTTGTGGGCCTTGTTCGGAAATTCATGTCGATTTGCGTTCAGATGAAGAACGTAAGCAAGTGGATGGAAGCACTTTAGTCAACATGGATCATCCTCAGGTGATCGAGATTTGGAATTTGGTATTTATTCAATTCAATCGAAAAGCAGATGGCTCACTAGAAAGTTTACCTGCCGCTCATATCGATACTGGAATGGGTTTCGAAAGACTTTGTATGGCTTTACAAGATAAGAAGTCCAATTATGATACAGATATCTTTACACCTTTTATTAATAAGATTAGCGAACTTTCAGGAAAACCATATACCGGTAATTACGAACTAACTGCAAAGTCTGATATTGCTATGCGAGTCGTAGCGGATCATTTGCGCGCGGTTTCTTTTGCCGTAGCGGATGGACAGATGATGTCAAGTAACGGAGCGGGTTATGTTATCCGTCGAATTTTACGTCGAGCTGTACGTTACTACTATTCTTTTCTAGATGTAAAGGAACCTTTATTACATCAGTTGGTACCAATGCTGGCAGATGAATTTTCGGATGTGTTTCCAGAATTGAAAGCACAGCAAGATTATGTTGCAAAAGTTATTTTAGGAGAAGAATCTTCTTTCCTTAGAACCTTAGAAGGTGGTCTAAAGCGAATTGAAAACCTAACAATTGCAAATAATAAAATGGACGGGTTAACC
>CALKJE010000091.1 GCA_937995675.1 uncultured Saprospiraceae bacterium | reverse complement strand
CGATCAGTACAGAATGTGCCGGACAGGTAGTAACCTTGCAAGCTACAGGCGCTGATAGTTATACTTGGGCAGCATTGCCAAGTGGATTGGTGCAAGGAACTGGAAATGAACTAATGGTAAATCCAATAGTGCCAACCAGCTATATCGTTTACGGACCGAATGCGGCTGGCTGTATTGATACGACAGAAGTTTTCGTAGATGTAATTACCCCACCAGTGTTAACTACCGTGATCAATGATTTTGAAAACTGTGCAGGAGATACGACTGCTTTATCTATTAGTATCAATGAAGATATTGCGTCCTTTACCATTACCGGAACAGGAGATTTTACCAATGCGGTCATTACTGGTAATACCTTGGACTTTGATGCGATATATGTAAATAATCCTTCGGACTTCACCATTACTTTTATTGGAGCAACATCCGGTTGTCAGGTGATAGAAACATTTACCATTAATCAATGTGGTTGTCAACCACCAGTTTTGACCAGTGTCACTTTAATTGAACCAACTTGTGGAAATACAGATGGATCGGCAATGGTAAGAGTAGAAGGACCAGAAAATGCATATGACTATACTTGGATTCCAGAAGCTGGAATAATTGCTGGATTTGGAAATATTCGAGAGAACTTACCCGCTGGTGGTTATCGTGTAATTATTGCAGATCCCGCTGATCCTAGTTGTACAGAAACGGTAGAGATTGTTTTAACTAATGATGATGGCCCAACGGCTACGGCTACTACTACACCAGCAACTTGTTCAGGTGATGATGGAACGGCTGCATTAACGCCAGCTAATTTGAATTACCAGTGGGAAAATGGCTTACCAGCAGGACCAACTCAAAATAATTTAGAAGCAGGAACTTACTTTGTAACCGTTACACATCCTGCCGCTCCAGATTGCCCAGGAATTATGCTGGTTGAAATTGAAGAAGTAAATAATTTGACTGCAGATGTGGTAATCGATATTGCTCCAGATTGTAATTTTGCGAATGGACAAGTTACCGTTAACGTTTCAGGTGGTAGTGGAAATTACCTTTATAGTTTCCCAAGTGGAACCAATACACAAGATGGTCTAGCTGCTGGAATACATACCGTTACGATAATTGACGTAGCTGGTGGTTCTGGTTGTACTTTAGAAGTACCATTCTTGTTAATCAATAATGTACCAGAAGGAGTTGTAACGATTGATAGTGAAGATGCGGTCAGTTGTACCGGAGGAAACGATGGGACGGTCAATTTCACAGTTGCTTATGATGTAACATTTGATGCACCTGCTGATACAATGATTACAGATGGGACCAATGTTTTTGAAAATGGAACATTACCTCCTGGTGAATATTGTATTATTATCACCGATGAAGGTGGCTGTGTTGCTGGAGGAGATTGTTTTACCATCCAGGAACCAGATCATATAGACTTATTATTTATTGTAGAACCAGATTGTAGCGAACCGGGTAGCGTCGATGTTACGGTTAATGGAGGTACTGCACCTTATACCATTAACTGGGATGATCTTCCAGGAAATGATAACGTGGTTGATCGTTCTGGATTAGCAGCAGGAACCTATCCACTTACGGTAACGGATGCTGAAGGATGTACGCTTGTAGAAGACGTTAGCGTTACTAATGATTGTCCTTGTATCGCACCTGATGTAAATTCTATCCTGGTGGTAGAGAGTCAGTGTAACCAAGCTACTGGATCTGCAACGATCAATATGACGGGAGGTAATACTGGATATAACTTTACTTGGTCTCCTGATCTAGGAACCGCAAATACAGAAGGAAATGTTCGAACAAGTTTACCATTTGGTGGATACAGAGTAGAGATTGCAGAGACAGGTGATACCACTTGTATGACCGAAGCACTAGTACTAGTTACTAACTTAGATGGACCAGAGGCAACGGCAGTTACGACACCAGCAACTTGTCAAGCGGCTGATGGAACAGTGACTTTGAGTCCTGCTAGCTTTACTTATACTTGGGAAGATGGTTCAACGGATATGACGCGAAATGATCTTTCTGAAGGAAGCTATTTTGTAACATTGACTGACCCTGCTAATGGAAATTGTTCTAATGTAATGTTGGTAGAAATCGAATCAGAAAATCCATTATCAGCGGTGGCCAATGTAGATGTTCAACCTACTTGTGGTTTGAGTGATGGTGCCGTAACGATTGGTGTTACGGGAGGTAGTGGAAACTATACTTTTATTTGGGGTGATGGACTAGTGACTACCAATGCTTCTCGAACTGGATTAACAGGCGGTGCTAATAATGTAATCATTAGAGACAATGATCTAACGACTGGTTGTGAACTAGAATTTGTTTTCATATTAGTTGATAACGTTCCGGGTGCGGATATAATCTTAGACTCTGTTTATCATATTTCTTGTTTTGGAAATTCAGATGGAACAGTTGAATTTAGTATTAGTTATAATGGTGCATTTAACGGTGTACCTGATACGATCATTACGGATGGAATAAATGTTTATGAAAATGGAAATTTACCGGAAGGTAATTATTGTGTAATGATTCAAGATGGTGCAGGTTGTACCGCTGGTTCTGTTTGTTTTGAAATAGAAGCACCAGAAGATCAGGTAGTCGTTGCGACAGTCACGCCGGTATGTGATGGATTTGGAGCCATTGATATTGAAATGCTAGGAGGGACCGCTCCTTATAATTACGACTGGGCCGATTTGAGCGGAAGCGATAATCCTGAAGATAGAATTGATTTAATAATCGGTACGTACGCTTTGACAGTTACGGATGCTCGAGGTTGTATAGTGAGCGAAGATGCTATTTTAGTTCCTACTTGTGAAGATAACGATTGTGACTTCTTCTACGGAGAATCCACCATGCAATTGACACATGTTTGTGGAGAGACTTCTTTGGTTTGTGTAGATATGAATCTAAATAACTTAAACAACTATGTTGTTACGGTTAATGGATCTGTTTTCATGGATAATTATGAAGGTTGTAATTGGGATACGCTCATTACTTATAGCTATAATAATTTATTTGGAATGGGGAATGCAGGACCGTACTCGATGGATTCGTGGACAGTTGGAGATTCCACCTTTACAGGTACGTTCCAAGATATTCCTGAGTTAGTTAATTTAATGAATAGTTTAGTACCAACTGCTGGATTTACAGCAGATACCGCAGCACAAGTGATTGTCGGAATGGATACCAATTTAGGTTTTGGTCCAATGGATGTTGAAGCTACTGACTTTGGCGCTTCTTCGACTTTGACTAGTTCCTTGACAGGAAGTCCAGCAGGATTAGGAATTACTTTGGATACCGGTTATTATGAAATAATTGTATTAGATACGGTTGCTTTCTGTGCAGACACTTTATTGGTGAATATTAGTTGTGAAAACCAGTTCTTAGACGGTGTTTGTTTTGGAGAAACTGGAACCTATTGTATTGATACGATGGACTACCTAGTTCGTGGAATCAGCAGCTTCCGTAATATCTGTGAAGATGCAGGGGGTACTTCTGTAGTCTTTAGTATTGATAGTTTAAACAAATGTATTTCTTATACAGGACTTGCCCTAGGTACCGATACTGCTTGTGTTGAGATATGTGATTTGAGTGGACTTTGTGATACGATAGAATTATTAATTACTACAAACCCTTGTAATACAGATGGTCCAGACTTGGTAGTTGATACCATTTATATTGGTCAAGATGTGGTCTATTGTCCGGACAGTTTAGGACTTGCCGGACCAATCGTATCTATTGATAATTTCTGTGAAGACGAATCGAATGGAAATGTAGATTTCTTTGTGAATCCAGAAACGTTCTGCTTAGAGTATACCGGTTTAGAATTAGGCAAAGATACTGCCTGTGTGGTTATTTGTGATGCGAGTAATTTCTGTGATACGACCTACTTCTGTGTCTTAGTGGAACCATATTTTGAAACACCGGAGGCAGTGGATGATACGGCTACAACTTTTACAGGTACGCCAGTCGTCATCGACATCAAAGCCAATGATGTGGTATTCGGAGGATTGGATACCGCCTATTTACTAACGCAACCAAGTTGGGGAACTGCAGTGCTAAACTTAGACTGTTCTGTTACTTATAATCCAGAAGATGAGACTTGTGAACGTTGGGATAATTTTGATTATGTCATTTGTAATCCGAATGGTTGTGATACGGCTACTGTTTCAGTTTTCATTGAATGTACAGATATCGTAATCTTTACGGCTGTTTCGCCGAATGGAGATGGACAAAATGATGTTTTCTATATCGCAGGGATTGAAGATTTCCCAGAGGCAGAATTAGTAGTTTACAATCGTTGGGGAAATCAAGTTTTTGAATCTGTAAATTATAAGAATGATTGGGCTGGAACCTGGGATGGAGACAAAGATTTACCAGATGGTACTTATTATTATTTCTTAAAATTAAACGATGAAGACAATCGGACCTTTAGGGGATTCTTCGAATTGTATCGTTAAAGACTATAGTTTTTATAGAAGCGGGTAGTTTTATTCGCCTCTTTACTTTTTATTTAAAAGGTTTTTGGACCGTAGCACCTAGCTACGGTCTTTTTTATTTATCAACAAAATTAGAGAGTAATAAGAGGACTTAACTTGACCTTAACCAATTTTAAGCAATATTTAGGGGTTCTTTTGAATTTAAACTTGGTAACTTGCTGATACTTAACAAATAGGCTTTTTTTAGGAGTTTTTGAATTACTTGCTTTTTATCATTAACTATCATAAAATAGGTCTAAAAAACTTACTTATAGAACCAAGCATACAACGTTTCCCCGATGACAACCGTCTTTAACCAACTTATCGCATCTCGAATATTGGCCATAGCAATATTTGTATTTGCCTGTTCCTTTTCAAGTAATCTTTCTGCCCAGGCTACCGTTTCTCTAACCGTTACGGACGGAAATGCCACTACGACCTGTACTGATCTGTTTGGTGCGCCCGATCCTAAATGGGCGGTAAATATAGCGTATCAAGGTTGGGAACATTATCTAGGCAATCCTTTTTGTTTTAATCAATTACCAACCACTCAATTTTCTCAACAAGTTATTTGTCTTCCTGATTTTCATGAAATTGATGTATGCTTTAAAGCCTATGAAAATGATGGAGCATTCTGTAATACCAACGAAACATGTTTGACAGAGATTTGTGATAAGTTTATTGTTCCTTATACGGGAAGCATTGATTATAGGCTTAGTCTGCCAGATAATCAGCCTTCAGGAGGGTGGGTAGATTTTACCATAACCTCTACCGGAGTTTTTACCGATCAAGGTAATGATAATATGTGTGGTGCGATTGATTTGGGCGAACTTAATAGTGGTCAGCAATTAGGTGATGCGACACAAGATGTTTATAATAATTATTGTGCAGATGGAGAGGACGAGCCAAATACAAGTGCTGATGGAGCTGGTTGGCAAAATAATTTTAGTGTTTGGTTTACCTTTACTACTGCCGATGATCCTGGATCAATCACATCTATTCTTGGACTCAGTGATCCCCAGAATTCTGGAGAATTTCTAGATTTACAATTAGCTCTTTACCAATCTAGTACAGCAGACTGTACGGGTGATTTTGACTTGGTTACTGCAAGTTGGAGTAATACGATTCCGGATGAATTAATGGTTGCCAACTGTCTTGAACCCAACCGAACTTATTATATCTTAGTGGATGGAGTTATTCCACCACCTACCACTCGATTTTACGGATTGTTTGGATTACAAGTAAAAGATGAAAGTATTGCCGAAGCACCAGATTTAATTTGTGATGCAACAGATTTAGGTATCGTTCCGGATGGAGGAGAAATTTCTACTGGTATGACCATCAGTAATTTATGTGCGACTGGAGAACCTACCGATCCGATTAATAGTGTGTTTTCAGCAGACAATTCTGTGTGGTTTAGTTTTCAAGCACCAGCTTCAAGACACGTACTCATTTCAGCGATCAGCGATGAAAGTCGTCCGAATGGTGGTTTAGATGAAGTAGATATCCAATTGGCAGCATTTGCTTCAGACGATGGAACCTGTAACGGTAATTTTACAGAAGTGGGAGCAAGTTATGATGCATCAGATTTAGACGAAACACTAGAATTATCTTGTTTGACACCTGGTGAAACCTACTACCTTTTACTAAATGGTGGACCAGTTGATGAGGGTGGTGTCTTTTCTGTCACGGTGGCAGATGCAGGGTATGATCCGATTACGGAAATCATCGACGAAACGATTTGTTACGGTGATAGTTTATTAGTTGGGACTACCTACTTAACAACAGCTGGACCTATTTCTGTTTCAATGATTACTGACGTAGGATGTGATAGTCTTGTAGAAGGAACCTTGACGATCTTACCACAAAATTTGGTAACGATTGATTCTTCAATCTGTGCGGGTACAGCAATAGAAATAGCAGGAAATTTATACAATGCAACGGGAATGTATACCGACATTATTCCAGCCTTTGATGGTTGTGATAGTACCATTATAACCAATTTAGAGGTAGCACCAATACTAGATCTATCGGTTAATCAAACGATCGAAGCTACGGGTTATCAAACCACAGATGGTGCCGCCATGGCAAATGGTTCTGGAGGCGTTGCTCCTTATACTTATCTCTGGGAAAATGGTGAAACCAATA
>CALKJE010000090.1 GCA_937995675.1 uncultured Saprospiraceae bacterium | reverse complement strand
GCAAATTTAAATTCAACTGTTTCTGTTACTTCTGGAGGAGCAATGTTAGATATTCCTGGTATTTCGGAATTGATGAATGCTAGAGCTACTTTTTTACAAAGTCATCCTGAATTGGTGAAGACCCCTCCTACCATTTCCGATATCAATACTCCTACGAATGTTACGCCAAGTTCTGACGCCACGATAACTGCTGCGATTAGTGGTGCAGATAATGTTTACATTGGTTATCGTTCTAACATCACAGAAATTTTTCAAAAGACGGATATGTTTGATGATGGTATGCATGGAGATGGTGCAGCAGGAGATGGTGTCTATGGAATTGAACTCAATGTTGGAACAGAAGGTATCCAGTATTATATCTATGCAGAAAGTTCAACTAATGATGTCGGTATGTTTTCTCCTGAAAAAGCGGAGTTTGAATTTCATACTCTGATTCCGTCTGGTGATTTAGTGATTAACGAATTTCAAGCATCGAATGATATGACCCAAGCAGATCAAGATGGAGAGTTTGATGATTGGGTAGAAATTTATAACAATACTTCTTCACCTATCAATTTGGAGGGATATTATTTGTCAGACAATGAGACTAACTTGATAAAATATGAATTTCCAAATGTTTCGATTGATGGCAATGGCTATCTAATTGTTTGGTTAGATGGAGATTTGGATCAACAAGGACTACACGCGGATTTTAAATTATCTGCAAGTGGTGAGCGTTTGATTTTATCAGACCCCAACCAACAAATCTTAGATCAGATTATTTTTGGTCAACAAATTACGGACAGAACGACTGGTCGTCTTCCGAATGGTACAGGTCCTTTTGTGGATATGCCTGCTACATTTAATGCTTCCAACGGAGTCGGAACAAGTACCTATAACTTAGCGAATGAATTAGGTTTAAAATTATTTCCAAATCCAACAAGTGATTTTTTAATCATTGAATTTGAAAATAAAGATTTTTCGGAATCCATGACTTTAGACTTAGTGAATATTTTTGGACAAAAAATAAAAACGGTTCAGGTGGATAAAAAAGCAGTAGTGGATGTTGCTCATCTAGAGACAGGAATTTATTTTTTAACTTATGAAAATAGATTGTTAGGGAAGGTGGTGATTAGTGATTAGTTATCAGTGATTAGTTCCTTCTAATTTGGGAAATGATTTTTGTTTTGTACTTTGTTTTTGAATAAAAATCGGTGACCGAGTTAGAAGGAACTAATCACAAATCACTGATAACTAGTCACTATAGAACCATGCAACTAAAAAAAATCATCGTATATCTAGGTATCTTCGGCGCACTTCAATTTTTAGTGCTAACAACGTATGGGATGTGGATTTATCCAGGTGGAACGATTCACGAACGCAGCTTAGAATCCTACTCTTTTCTTACCAATTATTTTAGTGACCTCGGACGAACCAAAACTTTTCGAGGAGAACTCAATACAACTTGTCATCTTCTTTTCAAGAGCACACTCACCATTTCGGGAATCTGTATCATTTTATTTTTTAGTATTCTGCCCAGTTTTTTGGAAGTGAGCCATAGAGCTCCTCATCAGGTTGTGAAGAACCTCGGGAACAAACGCGTGCTACGATAGAGATCACCGTGTTTTTTGTTTGTGATTATTTGTTTCGAATGACTTCGGCTTCTTAACCCAAATTCGTCAGACAATTTTATTACTCTTGTTTCGCCATGCGCTGCGTATAGATTTATTTCGTATACCCTAGACCATGGGGATAGTGCATCGAGTAGGACTTGTGTGTGTTGTCTCCGAGGCAGTTTTTTCTAAATTTATTTTGGTATCGAGCCCCGCGAGTTGTTAGGAGCCTCGGACACAAATCGGTTCACCTCCGCTGTAGGCATTATTCGTCGAAGGTATATACAGGTTTTTAGGGTTTATCGTGGGTTCTGATTACGATATGGTCCTCCTTGATAGCAATAGCCACAACTTGGATAAATAGGAAAAAAAACTAAATGCGAAGCTCTGATTGTGGGAGAAAAGGGCCTTCGGACGCTTCCACAACTTCAGGCAAGCATACGCGCGCAGTCGTAGTGCATAGAGACATTGATCAATACGACCCACCCGGTACGAAATATTGGTTTTGGGGAAGTGGGAATTTGAACGCTGTGCATGTAGCACGGCATAACCAGTAGGTATTGAGCACCGCCACCGCGGCGAAATTACGCCTGATATTATTTCGGATCATCCGAAAAGTTGGAGTAGCTGCAGATAGATCACGCCGCCTACAGTGCTATGCTACGTGAAAGGCGGCACATTTTTAGCGAAAACTGCTCTTAAAGACTTGTTTGACGAGGATCCTCGCGTGAGGTACCAGGGTACTACTTAACATCGTTGAGCCATCCCACGCTGTTAACAGGGGTGCGGCGGAAGTCTATGAGCTCCTAATATTGGGAGCTCAATGTCCCACCCAAAACATGGCTTCGAAGGTGTTCGTTCGAGCATCCGATCAACACTTCCGTGCACTTCCGTGCGCTAGTGCTGAAACAAACGTACTCGTCAGAAGTGTTAGGCTAACCGGTAGTTCCTCGCTTGAGGATCTCAACCAATCAACCCATCAGAACGCCAGAAACATTAGTTGACCCCAAAAAACTGCAAAACCCTCACCGCTCTATAGAGGGGTGACTCCGCCTTGTTTTACAATAGCGGTCAACGTTAAACCTAGGCTGTGGGTTTTTTC
>CALKJE010000089.1 GCA_937995675.1 uncultured Saprospiraceae bacterium | reverse complement strand
TGGCAAAGGGACCTTAGCTAAGTTTTCTAGCCAGCATTAATCCATCCCGGATAGGAAGTAAAATATTTTCTACCCGTGGATCCTGATGTATTTTTTTATTGAAAAAATCGAGAATTTCACTGTCTCTATCCTTCTCCTTGCGGATTACTTTTCCGTCCCATAATACATTGTCTGCTAGAATATACCCACCTGGATTTACTCGATCAATTACCAAATCATAATATTGTGGATAATGCATTTTTCCTGCATCAATAAATACCAAATCATAACTAGTCTCTAGTGTCGGAATTATTTTTTTTGCATCACCAATATGTAGTTGAATCTGATTGGTCGCTTCTGCACGATCAATGTATTTTCTAATTAAATAACCCAATTCTTGATTGACCTCGATGGTGTGAATAGTTCCGTTTGGAGCTAATCCTTCCAGTAGGCACAAGGTAGCGTAACCTGTAAAACTACCGATTTCTAATACGGTAGTTGGCTGGATCATTCGGCTTAGAAAGCGAAGTAAAGCACCTTGTAAATGTCCGGATGCCATCTGTGGTGCAAGCGTTTTTAGATGTGTTTCTCTTAATAATTCGGCAAGTAAGGGAGAAGGAGGAGTCGTGTGTTTTTCACAATATTGATCAATTAAATTATGCGGCATGTCGATTTTTTTTGAGATTTCTAAAAGAATGAAAAAACACAGCACCGAGAATTAATAAACAACCAAGATAAAATTGAGACGATAATTCTTTTGCATCATTGAGTAGAATCCACGCTAAAAAAATACCATAAACTGGCTCAAGATTGATGGTAAGGGTAGAAGCAAACGCGGAAATATGCTTTAGCGAACGAAGGGATAATACGTAAGCCAACGTAGTACAACCCAACGCCAAAATGAGCAACCATAACCAATCCAGTCCTTGTGGCATGAATGGTGCGTCAGGTTGATAGATCAAATAAATAGGTAGACAAATACTGAGAAATAGCCAACCACTACCCAATTCTAAAAAAGTAATGGTTAATGGTTCTGCCTCATCAACTAGCGTCTTATTTAAAACGGCAAAAAATGCCGCCAAAAACGCACTCATCAATCCTACCAAAATCCCAGTCATCATATCCCATTCGGTATTATTGACAATGAGGAGTACACCAGGAATCATCAATAATCCTAAACTAAGCTCATCTTTTTTTATTTTTTGTTTAAAAACAATCGGTTCGATTAAGGCAGTAAAAAAAGAAGTAGTGGCCATACAAATCAAAGAAATCGAAGCATTGGCAAACTTTACGGCTCCGAAAAAACAAATCCAATGAAGCGAAACCAATACACCAATTCCCATATATTTTACCGTAAGAGCAGGAGGCAATGCCGCGATTCTCTCTTTTATTTTTGTCAAAAAAGGAATGCTAAGCGTTGTAATTCCCATTCGCCACCAAACCAACACGAGTGCGGATAAGGTAATGAGGTCTCCTAAAATAGCGGTAAATCCAAACAGGAGTACTGCAATGTGTAATTCGAAATAAGCGCGTTGTGTTGGATTCAAGGATGTTTCTTTTTTACAAAGGTAGATTTATTTCTTCAACATAATAAAACGCTTGGGTAAGAAGTAATCCGCTTTGGGCATTGGAAAGGCCGGAGCATAAACAGGTTTGAAGTCTTTTAAACCGAGATTATATTCAACGTTTGTAGGCATTTTTTTCTGTTTTAGCTTTTTAGCATTAAATTCAATCACGGTACTCCAATCAATAGAGTAGTAAGCACTCGGTTTTTGCCAAATATCACCAAGTTCTACCCGAATAAAACCTTCGCTTAATTTTTCAGTATCATCCCAGAAAAATAAATTTTTGTAATTCATGTAGTACAACATAAGCTCAAATGCTTTGAGCCGGATAGGCTGAAATTCTCCATCGTCAGCGGCAAAAAAACGAGCAGCTGAAAAAGGTAAAACCCAAAGAACATAAATCTTCTGCTCATAATACGCCACTGTTCGACGAATTAACTCGGCTGGAGTGAGTGGTGTTACTTGAATTTCAATACCGATATTTTTCTTAAAACCTTCTACTAGCACGTCCGGACGAATGTTGTTCATCATTTTTTCTAAAAAAACATCTTTAACATTTGTACCCAATTCCTCTAATAAACTGTAATAAATTTGCTTTTTGATTCGAAGGTGGAGCTGAGATTCCCCTTTGTAAAGACAAAATTTTTCGGGTAAATGTGCGAAATGATGAATACGTTTGAGGCCTTTTCTAATTCTTAACTCACTTCCACAAGCAGGACAGAAAAATGGACCACTGGTCGAAGATTGTTCTGCAGCAAAAACTTGTTTCGAACTTTGTGGATGATATGCTGTTAACATTTAGCAAAATTAAAAATATATTGGGCGATTTGCCTACAATTTAACACGTAGTTGATTATCTTTACCTAGAATTCAATAAAAATACACACATGAAAATTCAAAAAGGAGAAAAAGCACCCAATTTTACATTAAGAGCAACCGATAAATCTGAGGTTTCTTTAGAAGATCACCGAGGTAAAAATGTGGTACTGTTATTTTTCCCATTGGCGTTTACAGGCGTTTGTACCGATGAATTATGTTCGGTTCGGGATAGTATAGAGGTTTATAATAATTTAGATGCTCAGGTACTAGCCATCTCCGTTGATTCGTTATTTACATTGGAGAAATTTAAAACAGAACAGAAATATCAATTTCCATTATTATCTGATTTTAATAAAACGGTTTCGCGCGCTTACGATGCTTTGTACGAAGATTTTGTGCTCGATATGAAAGGTGTTTCTAAACGTGCTGCCTTTGTAATCGATAAAGAGGGAATCATTCAATATGCAGAAGTGTTAGAATCCGCGGGAGATTTACCCAATTTTGACGCCATAAAGGAAACATTAAAAGGCCTGAGTTAGTTAAAGTAGAGGAAGCCATCCGACGGAAACTACCTAACTGTCTGGCTGGTATTTTTTAATAAAATTTAATCATAGCGTAATGTTTAATAGTACAGAGACTTTAGAAGAAGTATTGGTAGAAGAAAAAGTAACAAATACCGGTACACCTGCAGAATTATTGATTTATAATGATGATCATAATACATTCGATTGGGTAATTGAATGTTTGGTTGATGTACTTAGCCACTCCCGTACCCAGTCAGAGCAACTTTCACTAATTATTCACTACAAAGGAAAAGCGGTCGTAAAGACGGCTCCTTTTGAAGTACTACGCCCTTTTAAGGATGCACTGACAGAGCGAGGCCTTTCTGCAGTTATCGAAAGCATGGCAGAGTAAGAGTGAATTGCAATTCAACCTTACTCTGTAGGTCCTACGCTTTAAGCCTTATTCATAAATCCTTCTAATTAGTTCAAATCACTATGCCCGTATTTCGGCTGTCAGATGAAGACATCAGCTTTCCGCCGGCATATCTGGCTGACGAATATGGTCGTCTCGCCATTGGTGGAGACCTAGCGCCTGAACGACTATTACTCGCTTATCAATCTGGACTCTTTCCTTGGTTTAACCCCGATGAACCCATTGTTTGGTGGTCTCCAGATCCACGTTTTGTTTTATTTCCAGATGAGTTAAAGGTGGCAAAAAGTATGCGGCCCATCTTTAATCAAAATAAATTTACTTATTCTTTCGATCAACACTTTAGAACCATCATCACCACCTGTCGACAAGAAAGGTTAATGGACGATGGCTCGGGAACATGGATTACAGACACGATGGTTGAAGCATATTGCCGACTTCATGAACTTGGATTTGCACACAGCGTTGAAGTTTTCAAAGAGGGAGTGATCGTGGGAGGACTCTATGGAATCTCTTTAGGAAAGGTGTTTTTTGGTGAATCTATGTTTGCCAAAGCATCCAATGCTTCTAAAGCTGGATTTATTACTCTGGTAAATGCATTGAAAGAACAGGGATTTTGGTTAATCGATTGTCAACAAGAAACAGATCACTTACGGAGCTTAGGTGGTGTTAATATTCCTCGTCAATATTTTTTAGAATTGATGGAGAAAAATCAAGAAGAGAAAACTTTAAGAGGAAGCTGGAGTGGACTTATTTAGACCAACGCTTATCCAAGCTTTTTCTAAGTAACAAAATATGAACACGATGAACAAACTACTTTATTTTATGATGCTAATCGGAGGTTTATGGTTTTTATTTGCCTTTACGGAAGGGGAACCTACCCGAGATTATCCTCAAAACTATTTCCGATCTCCAGTCAATACGCCGATCAAATTATCAGGTACTTTCGGAGAATTACGTTCAAATCATTTACATGCGGGTATTGATATCAAAGCACATAATGGTAAAACAGGACAAGCTATCTTGGCGGTTGCCGATGGTTATGTTGCTAGAATAAAAGTCCAGTCGGGCGGTTATGGAAATGTATTATACGTCAATCATCCAAATGGGTATACTTCGGTTTATGCACACTTGGCCAACTTCCCCAAAGCAGTAGCGCGTTATGTAAAAGCAGAACAAAAAAGAAAAAAGACTTTTGAAATAGAACTCTATCCAGAGGCTGGAAAATTTAATTTTAAAAAAGGAGAAGAACTTGGAAAAATGGGATTGTCAGGAAGATCTTATGGTCCACATCTTCATTTTGAAATCCGGGATACGCGTACTTCCAAACCTATTAATCCACTTTTATTTGGTTTAGAAGCCAAGGATAAATTAGCACCCAAACTGCATGAACTAAAGATTTATTCTCTGAATGATAAACTTGAAACCATCGCTACTAAAACTGTAAAGGTGAAAAAAGGAGGCAAAGGATATCGGATCAGTGGCGATACTTTATTGATTGGTGCATGGAGAATTGGAGTAGGACTCAAAGCGTATGATCATATGTCGTTGGCGCCCAATTGGAACGGTGTTTATAAAATGACGATGACAAAAGATGATCAACCTGTCTATGGTTTTGAGATGGAAACTTTTGCATTCAATGAGTCTCGGTACATTAATGCGCATTTGGATTATGAAGAACAAGTAAGTAAAAAAGCTTACATCAATCGCTTTTATGAATTGCCCGGAAATCGTTTGTCAATTTATGAAAATAAACAAGACAAAGGGATTATTCAATTGTCAAAAACTAAAGCAACTAAAATTCAAATACATGCTTCGGACGTAGCCGGAAATGACCAGACCTTAGAATTCTGGGTTAGACGTACCGATGTTCCTGAACCACCGGCACGCTCTTATAATTACCTTTTGCCTTACGATCAGGCCAATGTCATTGACACAGAGGATTTTTATTTATCCATGCCCAATGGTACTTTGTATGAAAATCTATATTTTAAATATCATACAACCATTGAAAATTCAGCAGGTGTATATTCATTGATTCACCATTTACATGATTATAAAACACCAGTGCATAAATATTTTAATCTAGCTATTCGTCCAGTCGATTTACCAGATGCGTTACGTGAAAAAGCCTTCATCGCTTATTGTCAACCCAATCATAAAATGATTACCTGTGGAGGAAAATGGGAAGGTAATCGATTGACCACAAAAGTTCGAGATTTAGGTGATTTTAGTGTGATGGTAGATACAGAAGCACCGAAGGTTCTACCAGAAAAATTCAGTAGAAATATGGTTGGCTATAATCGAATGAGTTTTAAAGTAACCGATAATTTTGCTACCGCTCCTAATGTGAAACAGATTGCGTATGATGCTTACATTGATGGCAATTGGATTCTAATGGAG
>CALKJE010000088.1 GCA_937995675.1 uncultured Saprospiraceae bacterium | reverse complement strand
CTAAGCGTTTTGGTTTTGTCATACTGGAAGTATGACGTTCTCAACTTATAAAATGTTACAGAAGCAATAGGATATGGTATATTTTAACTATTAATGCGAATCAGGGGTTGAAAATAAATATTTGAATTAAAGAAACATCATTTTCTAATTGAATTTGGGGTGTTTTGCTTCTTGCCCTCTTTTATCGCGATAGAAGGGAGCCAGAAGCCAGCAGCAGCTTCCAAAGCCCTTTTTTATTTTTAATTAGAAATTCAACTCCTGATTCGCATTATTATTTAACGAATCGAAGTACTCCTTGGTAGGTGTTCAAAAAATAAATACCTGGCTCTAAAGTGCTTACATCTAGTGTGATTTTTTCTGAAGCATTAAGGTTGTCGCTAAATAGAATCTTTCCGGTTACATTTATGATTCTTACCATTCCACCATTAAAATTTTTGATGACCAACTCATCTTTTACAGGATTAGGGTAAACTTCCATTTTTTCAATACTACTAAGTTCAACAGCGAGGACCTCACTTTGGGTCATTTTACCATCATGATCCACTTGTTTTAATTGGTAATAATTGATTCCATTTTTTGGTTCTTTATCTATAAAATAATATCGTTCTAAATCAGTGGAATTACCCGCCCCAGAGACGCTTCCAATTACTTTAAAATCTCTTCCATTCAAACTGCTCATTATATCAAAATAATTATTGTTGATCTCAGAATAAGTGAACCATTCCAACAATACTTCTTTTGCACCTGATGGACGAGCAGTAAAATTTCCTAACTCAACAGGCAAGGCACTAGTTACTCTAAAGCTAAAATTATCAAAATAGAAAACGCCCAAATTACTTCCTAAGTCAATATTGAATAAGACATTATCTGTGACCGTCGGAGTAAAAGAGAAAGTATATTGGGTCCAACCCAAACTGGTGGTGAAATTTTGAGAAGCATATAGATTCCACGGACTTTGATTTTTTACAAAGGCAACAGGAAAAGTCAATCCAGCAGTTTCTGATTTTGCCCAAAAGCTAAGGTCATATGGTACGCCTGCTTCTAGTGTAAGACTACCTTGTTGTAATTGTATATCCCAAGGATTTGCTCCGGTTGCGGTCACTTCCACTTTTGCTGCATTGAGACCTTCTTGAGGAGAAGTGGTGGTGATACTAAAATTTGCGGCTCCTCCGTTAGTAGGAGCGTTCCAATTAATAAAATTATCTTCAAACGAAGGGTTCTTAAAAAAGTTGGTTGTCACTTCTACAAAGTGCGTGATCTCTTCTGTTCCACAAGTAGTAGTTATTTGGCAAATGACATCGCCAGAATTGGTACCCCAAATGACATCAATAGTATTGGTTCCTTGTCCTGATGAAATAGAGGATCCAGAGGGTACCGTCCAATTGTAGGTAGCTCCTGAAATAAGAGGAACAGAATATTCTTCCGAAACATCTGCTGGTTGTATATAAGCATTACCAGTTATCTCGATTTCTGAAAGCTGTTGATAGACTCGTACATAATCAACTTCCATGGTTTGAGGAAAAATAGTCGTGGCATCAGGTGGTCCTGGCCAATTTCCTCCTACGGCCATATTTAAAATAAAATGAAAATCCTCATCAAAAACCCAAGGAGAAATTCCAAGAGATGCCTCTGTAACTGAATGATATAAGATATTATCAATGTACCAACGGATTGCTCCTGATTCCCATTCTACACTAAAAGTATGAAAGGCGTCATTATATCCACCACTTGGTAAGGTATAGCTATCGCCAACAAAATTATGTGATCCTCCGATACTGTAATGAACGGTGCCGTGTGCAATATTGGGTTGGTGACCAAGATATTCCATGATGTCAATTTCTCCACTGTGCGGCCATCCACCATACACATTATCTGTCGGCAACATCCAGCAGGCAGGCCAAATCCCTTGACCAATTGGGAGTTTTATACGTGCTTCCATTTTTCCATGTGTCCAATCACTTTTGTCAATGGTTCTGATTCGAGCGGAGGTGTAATTTGCTCCCATATGAGATTCTTCTCTAGCGATAATTTTTAAAGTACCGCCGCCGACGGTGAGATTGTTTGTTCCGTTGCGATAAAATTGTAGTTCGTTATTTCCCCAGCCTCCATCACCTATTTGGTAACTCCAATTATTTGTGTTAAGACTCGTACCTGTAAACTCATCTTCCCAGACGAGATTCCAGCATTGAGCATTGGTGAATTGAGCGATAAATAATAACGTAGCTAGGAGTAAATTTTTTTTAAGAGACACAGGTTTGTTTATTCGTTTGAGAAAATTTTTTCTAAAGATAATAGAAAATATCATTAGCTCCTTAGCGAAAGTAAAAATTCGTGTATATTTTTGGGCGTTAACGTTTGCATGGTTAGTAACTAAATTTCAAAGAGCGTAAAACTCACCGTCCCGCCCATTCCTTAAAAGACCTTACTCGTTCTCGACTAACAATCGCCTCTGTTTTACTTTCTGGCTTTAAATTTAATTTTAGTCGATTATTAAAGAAAGAAAATATTTTCTGAACCGATTGAATATGAACGATCTGTTTACGGTTGATGCGAAAGAATTGATCGGGGTCAATTTCTTTTTCAATTTGATCAAGAGACGATTCTAGTAGATGTCGTTTGTTTTGAGCATCTACTAGAAAGGTAAGGCTGTCTTCTGAATAAAGATAAGCGATGTTTTCAGTAGGGACGTAGATAAAATCTTTTCCTTGTTTGATTAGAAAACGTTGACGAAAATTATTTTTTTGAGAAATTTGAGATAAAGCCCTTTGTAAGCTATCGGTGTCAAAACTACTTTTATTAGAATGAATTTCTTGGTATTTAGTGAGCGCGTTTTGAAGTTCTTCGGTATCTACTGGTTTGAGTAAATAATCGATACTATTGACCTTGAAAGCTTGCAAAGTATATTTGTCAAAAGCAGTGATGAAAATAGTAGGAGCGTTTACTTTTACTTTTTCAAAAATCGAAAAGCTAAGACCGTCTGCTAGTTGAATATCCATAAAGATCAGGTCGGGATCTGGATTGTTTTTAAACCAATCTACGGCATCTTCTACGCTGTCTATTTTTGCTAAGATTTCAGAGGTCGGAGCAATTTTTTTTAATAACCCTGCAAGGTATTCTTGTGCATGGTATTCGTCTTCAATGAGTAAAATATTCATAACTATAATTGGTCATTCATTAGTAAAGGAATGGTGACTGAAAAGTGATGATCGGTTTCTTTAATGCTAATAGATCGTTGAGTAAAAAAACGGTATCGAGTTTCAATATTTTCTAATCCAAATTTAGTAGAATCCATCACTTGCTCTTTTCGTTGTAAATTATTTCTAACGACCAAATCATTATTCTCAATGAACACTTCAATTCGCAATGGTTTTTTTTGTGACACAGCATTGTGCTTAATCGCGTTTTCAAATAAAATCTGTAAACTCAAAGGAATAATATGTCGATTTAGAAAATCTTCTGGGATGTTGATGTCAACTTCCAAACTCCCACGAAATCGTTCTTTCTGTAAAAAAACATAGGCTTCAATAAATTTCAATTCTTTCTCCAAAGGAATAATTTGCTCTTCTCGATTCTCCAAAACATACCGATAGACCTTTGATAATTTTCTTAAAAAATTAACCGCAAGATTTTGATCTTCTATCACAATATTCATTAAAGTATTCATACTGTTGAACAAAAAATGCGGATTGACTTGACTGCGCAGACCTTCTAGCTCTGATCTGATTTGTGCTTGTTTTGCTTCTTCTCGTTCTTCGATAGATTCCTTTAGTTTGGTATAGAAATAGATCGCTTCATAAACGGCCACCATAAAAAAACAAGCGAAGTAAACCGGGAGCATTTTTTTTATAGAAAACATATGCATACTAATTCGCTGGTAACCAACTAAGTCTGATAGCACTTCTAATATTATGTTTAGTGCTGCGCCAAAGAGCGGTCCAATGAATAATACAAAAAAGACTACCAATATCATCCGTTTCATAGTTTCTGAAAGATCTTGATATCTTTTTCTTAGCAATTGCATAACTTTTCTAGTAACAACCCAGTAGACAGTCGTAAAAGGAAGTCCACCAATAAACCTATGCAAAAAAGGAATCTTGGTAAATTCTGGTTCGTTAAAAAATAGGAGGTTGAGCAGCATCGTGAGTATAGGAATACCTAGGATCACAAACCAAGTGTCATTAAAACCAAGGTATTGCCATTTATCTTTACCGTTTTTTGCTGCTAGCATATTCTATTAAAACTGTATTCTATACATGAAGTCAGGAAAAAATCCAAGTTGGTATGTTTCGTTTACCATATTGGTTTGTCGATTATACTGTCGAGCAAAAATATTATCTCGATTGGTCACATTCTGAATATCTATAAAGAAATGATGAGCGATTTGACGTTTTTTACTATTCATCTTGAGACCAAATTTTACATCAAATCTAAAGTAATTATTAAATCTTTCCGAAAACGCCAGCTCATCTTTTAAAACTGCGGACTGATTAATGATCGAAGCTTCTAAATCTACCGGAGTATAATATCGTCCTCCAGCTGTTGTAACTTTGGTGTCAATAGTAAAAGTAAATCGACTATTCGGCTTGAATTTTATTTCTTTACCTGCTAGGAGATTCACAACGTATCCATTATTAAAAGCCGTATTTCTTTCAATGCCATCACTACCTTTGTACTTGGAATCAAAAATACTGGTAGTTAACAATCCATAGAATCCACGACTAAAAAATTTCTCTAGCGTTAATTCTAATCCAACATTGGTCCCAGTCCCAGAATTCTCTAAGTTAAAAACATCATCTGGAAAACCAAAATCAGCTCCAAGGTTTAACATGGAAAAAGAAGAAGAAGTCCTCTCCACTGGTACGCGATCAATCAACTGATAGTAAGTTTCTATTTTTGCTCGCCAGTTTTTAGCAAATTTTAGATCATAACCAGCAACAAAGTGATGACTGCGTGTAAATCCTAAAGATTTATTAGTAGCTTCAAAAACGCCTGGTCGTACCTCTTCTTCCAATAACTGAATTGGAATCGGTTGTGTTTGGTGATGCAAACCATAACCTATGTTGAAGGTCTGTTTTTCATTTAAGTGATAATTGATAGCCAATCTTGGTTCTACTACGAAATCTTGATTTAGATCATAATATTGTCCATGAAGTCCTACGTTAAAAGTCCAATCTTGAACTGGTTTAAATTGACTTTGAGAATATATTTCTAGTAGGGTAGCATTGCCTTTAAAATCAAAAATATTGGTCAAGTCAGGAAATCCATCTTCATCTCGATCTGGTCGATTTTCACGTCCACTAGCGTTGATGTCACTACGTCGGTGAGCAAGCGTAAAGCCAGTACGTGTAGTCCATTTCGCACTAAATTTTTTATTTAAAAAACTAGAAAAAGAAATGCTGTTTTCTCGGTTGTCGGTTTCAAACCATTTAATTCTTTCTTCATCATCTTGATCTAAATTGAAAAATCTAAATTGATCAAAAATATTACCAGCAGTGGAAACAGAAAACACAGATTGTAAATAAGTTTTATCATCCAAAATAAGATTGTTCTTCAATCCTATTACCCCAAATTGAGAGGTAGCAAATGAATCTTCATCCGGTGCTGCAAATAAATCTCCTTCATCGACTTCGTCATGTAGAAAATCAATATCACTAGAACCACCGATTCCGAATAAAGTAAACCTTCCTAATTTCGATTTTCCAAAATCAAATTTAAAACTGATATCTTGATAATTAGGAACGGCATTGGTACCGATATCCATACCTAAAGCGGTTGCTAATCCTGTAAATGCATAGCGACCAGAAACCAAATAGGCACTGCCATTTTTTTTGTTGAGTGGACCTTCCGCCATCGCTTCGATGCCAGAGATAGCGCCCATCTGAAACATAAATTCATGCTCATCTCGATTACCACTACGGAAGCCTAGATCAAAAACACCAGCCAGTGCATTTCCATATTCAGAAGGAAAAGCAGAAGTAAGAAAATCAGAGTTTTTAAGTAAGTTAGGATTCAAAGCACTGACGGGTCCACCGGTAGTTCCAAGGGTAGAAAAATGATTTGGATTTGGAATAGGAATTCCTTCGAGACGCCATAGAACACCCGTTGGAGAATTTCCACGAATCACGATATCATTACGACTATCATTAGAAGTTGCTACCCCTGCAAAATTGGCAGCCAACCGAGCGACATCGCTACGTCCACCAGAGTAGCGAGTTACTTCTTCAACACCAAAAGTTCGAGCACTTAGCGTAGCTAATTTATTTTGTGCCTGATCTTTTTCGGCTTCCGCAATGACCACCACTTCGGATAGTTTTTCTACAGATTCTTCTAAACCAACGTTTAGAATTAACTCTTTTCCAGCATTTACTTCCATGTCGGATAAGACAATCGGGTAATAGCCAAGATAACTTAATCTGAAAGTATGTCGTCCCACGGGAATATTTTCAAGTCGAAAGTATCCATCGATATCGGTGGTCGTACCCACGCTATTGGTTTCGGAGATTAACTCAACGGTGGCTCCAATCAGTGGTGTGTTTGAGGCTTTGTCAACGATGGTTCCTTTGACGTTTTGAGTAAGTTGCGCAAAAGTAAATTGGCAAGAGAGGATCAAGAATAAAAGGGTTAGTAAATTTTTCATTTTCGATTTTTTTAGTTCTTTTCTTCAAAAATGTATAATAACCAACCTTCAAGAAAGGAAATAATTGCTGAATTGTTAGAAATGAAGGTTGAACTGTAATTCTTTCGTTTTCTTTTTTTTATTTAAACAACCTCATGGTTTAATTTGTACATTTACTTTATAACTAATTTGCCCTTATGAAAAATATTCTCCTTTTTATCGTCCTCCTTTTCTTTGTTTCTTGTCAAAACCAAGAAAAGGCAACTGTCAAAACAGACCCGATTCCCGTTCACCAATACGACCAAAAGCTAACGGAGCTAGGAATTACGCTACCTGCTGTTGCTAAGCCTGTTGCGAACTTTGTTAATATCCGTCAGGCTGGTAAAATTCTCTACCTGGCAGGAAAAGGACCTCGGAAAGCGGATGGTACTTATATCAAAGGAGTGGTTGGAGCAGACTTGACCCAAGAGCAAGGCTATGAGGCGGCTCGAATCGCAGGGATTAATCAACTCGCTGTTCTAAAAGATCATCTTGGAACGCTCAATCGTGTGAAACAAATTCTTAAGGTTACAGGGATGGTACGAGCAACTCCCGATTTTGGTAATCAGCCTGAAGTCGTCAATGGCTTTTCTGACTTGATGGTGGAAGTTTTTGGTGAAAACGGAAAACACGCAAGAGCCGCAGTTGGAATGGGATCCTTACCAAGAGGCATTGCTGTGGAAATTGATATGATTGTAGAAATTTATTAATTATGCGAATCAGGAGTTAAATTTCTAATTAATAATAAAAAAGGGCTTTGGAAGATGCTTCTTGCCGCTTGCTTCTTGCTATTTGCTTCCTTCAATCGCGATAGAAGGGAGCAAGAAGCAAATAGCGAGTAGCAAGAAGCAATTATATCCTATAATTAATTGAAAGATGGTGTTTGTTTGATTCAAATATTTATTTTCAACCCCTAATTCACATTAATCTTTATCCAAAATGAACCACGAGAAAATACGTACAGACCTTGTCGATTACGGAGACAAACTTTTTTTTAATAGTGCAGGAGCTTCTTTGATGCCACGATCTGTTACGGAAAAAATTACTAAATACCTTCACCGAGAAGAGCGATTCGGTGGTTATGCGGTGGAGGCGCAGCGTGAAGAAGAGATCGCTGAATTTCGCCAACAAGCAGCGAATCTTATCGGTTCTCCTGTCCGGAACATTACCTTTGCACACAGTGCTAGCAGCGCTTATATGCAAGCGCTTTCTTCCCTTCCGCTTTATGCCAAGGATGTTATTGTTACTTCTGAGGTAGATTATACTTCCAATTTTTTAAGATTCTTATCACTTCATAAAAAAAGAGGTGTGGTTTGTAAAATCATAAAAAGCCTGCCCAACGGAGATTTGGATATCGCCCATTTTCGTCAACTGATCGAACAGTATCCAGTAAAATTAGTAGCGGTTACGCATATTCCTACTAACTCAGGAATAGTGCAAGATGTCGCTACGATTGGAGAGATTTGCGCTGCTGAAAATTTGACCTTTTTACTGGACTCTTGTCAGTCGATTGGACAAATGGACGTTAACCTTAAAGATATAAAATGTGATTTTTTAACCGCTACGGGGCGTAAGTTTTTACGAGGACCTCGTGGAACTGGCTTCTTATATGTTTCAGATCGGATCTTAGATAAAGGATATGCACCTCTATTATTAGATGGTGGAAATGCTACTTGGACGGGGAATGATACTTACGAGTTAATGGACTCTGCAGAACGTTTTGGTAATTGGGAAAAACCTTATGCAATGATGACCGGCTTAACAGAAGCATTGCGATACCTTAATGAAATTGGAATTCAAAAAGTGGAAGAGCGGAGTAATTCAATTATGAAACAATTGCGCAGTAATCTAGCTGCCATTCCTTCGGTGACTTCTTATGATTTGGGAACCAAGACTTCTAATATTCTTACTTTTAGAAAAGAAGGAAAAACAGTAAAAGATTTTCAAAACTGCTTTTCTGAAAATCAGGTTTATTATGGCATCAGCCAAAAACACCAAGGCCAGATTGATTTTAATAAAAAGGGAGTAGATTGGGTCGTTCGATTATCTCCTCATTATTTTAATACCGAAGAAGAAATAAATAAGATTTCAGAAATTATTGAGACCATGTAAAATTTGTTTAACTTCGTTATGAAGTTATTTATGAATAACTACTAAATTTTAATTTTTAAAATAATAATTATGAAATTTTTCCTCCAGCTTTTTTTCTGTGGTTCGTTATTGTTTTTAGGCGTTCAGTTTACTGCTTGTACTTCTAGTCCTAAGGTTGTTAAACAAACGGATACTTCTGCCAAAGAATATACTTCAGCTTATACTTGTCCTATGAAATGTGTAGGCAGTGGAAGTGACAAACCGGGCACTTGTCCTGCTTGTAAAATGGATTATACGGTTAATGAAACTAAGGCTGCGCCCGCACATGATCACAGCGGACACGACCATAGTCACGATCATGGATCACATGATGGACATAACCATTAAGATAAATTGATTTAGTGAAAAATGCTTTCTTCGATATTCGGAGGAAGCATTTTTTATTTAACTAGTTTGTTGCCATCAAAGTATCGTACCGTCGTAGAAATTCGGCGCGTTTTAGGTTGAATAATTCGCATCGCAATTCGATGATGATCTACCTTAAATTCTGGGGCACTTTGATCTAGCTGGTAAAAGCAAGAAGGAGTGATTTGTAATAGAATATTTTTGTAGCGGATGGTTTTTTCGATATGATAATGTCCGCAGAAAACGGTGATATTATTGGAATATTTGCTTAGTAAGCCCGTGATGGTTTTCATGTCTTTATGTCCATGTTTTTTATCCATAAAAGGCATCCCAATCTTAAAAGGAGGATGGTGCATAAAAACGATCAGTTCTCGTTTGTGGTTGTGTAATTGTCGACGTAACCACTTGAGTTGATTTTCGGAATGAAAGCCTTTCGCCGTATCTAGAAAAAGACAGGTAGATTTACCAATTTTCTTAGCAAAAAATATTTCATCATCCGTAAGCAAATGTTCTAAACCAAAAACCTCCGCCATTAAAATTGGATCGTCGTGATTGCCTGCGATTAAGCTGTAAGAGAAGTCTTGTAAATCCAAAATATTTCGAATCCATTCGTAGATTTTCTTTTCCCCTTTGTCAAAACATAAATCACCAGAGATTACCAGGTGGTCAGGCTGTTCGCTTCGTACCTCGCGCATGATATCCGTGAAGTTTTTTCTAACATCAATATCATAAGGCGTTTTACCTTTTCGGTCAAGATGTAAATCTGTGATTTGTATTATTTTCAAAATCTATTTTTAAGTTCAATTATCCTTCTGCTAAAATACTCTGTTTAAATTCTTTTTTAAGCACTAAGTTAACATTTGTCAAAACAATTTCTCCCATATTTTTACAAGTATCAAAATCCTTTGTTTTGTGATGGTAGGCCAACTCTTCTTTTAGTAAAGTAACTTTTTCATTGTCAGAAAGTTTATCCTTGACCATGATACTGAATAATTTGTCTAATCGTGCTTGATGTGATTTAGCACGAGTAGCAATCAGACTGCGCTCTTCCAGTTGATATTGTTTGACGGTTTCTGGTTTCATATGTTGAATGCCGAGAAAGATAATGGGATTATTTTCTTTAAAATATTGTGGAAGATAAAAGCTCTTACGGCCTTCATAAGATTGTTGATCAAAATCTATCGCACGAATTCTAAATTGAGAACCTTCAATATCCGGCGTCACATCGACTACATAATTATAAGCTCGCATATCGCCGAGTAGACGAACAAAGCAACGTTCGTTGAATTTTACAAATTCCTTCGCAATTCTAATCTGATTGAATTCTGTATCCTGTAATCCATTTTGCATAAAAGTATCTCCTGGAATTCCTGCCACATGTTCTTCAATGAGTGTATTGCCATCCACTAGATAAAGAATATATTCAGGTGCTAGAATATGTTCTAATTCAAGGCCATAGACACGAGAAGCATCTGCTTTTTTTACGTAGAAGTGGTCGTAATTATCGTTGAGGCGATTGATAATACGAACTCGAAAAGGTTGTGTATTTCCGAAAGTGCAAAAATCAATTCTTGCGACTTTTAGGTGCTCAAGTACTTTGGTGTTTCCATCGGTTTTTAGCAAAGCATAGATTCGGGTCAGGGCTTTTTCAATTTCTGCTTGATCTTGATGCGTGTAATAAACCGTTTCCCATAGCGTGTCATTGCCTTCTGCATCGAGTAAAGAGGTTGATTCAGTATAGCGTAGCATATCGCTGTATTGCAGCGGTAAATCAATTACGCGACCATTCTTTTTTAGATAATCCCGAAATGGAACATTGATTTTAAATGGTATCTTTTTTTTAGAAGGAACATCGCCTTTCATCATGATTTATAAATTTTATTGGACTTGTTCTCTTTGATAAAATAGTTATGCGAATCAGGAGTTAAATTTCTAATTGATGGATAAAAAAGGCTCTTGAAAAATGCTTTTCGCTTCTTGCTATTTGCCCTATTTAATCGCGATAGAAGGAAGCAAGAAGCAAATAGCGAGAAGCAAGAAGCAAAAAAACATAAGATTCTTTGTTTCACTTTGTAAATTTATTTCCAATCCCTGATTCGTATTAATTATTATTCTTTCCAAAAAGGAATAATAGCGTAGGGTTCTTCGATAGACATTTCGGCCGTGTCGAGGGCCATGTGGGTGATTTTTAATAAATTTTTACCGCGTGGTAAATGCTTGATATCTAGAATAGTTCTTAATCCCTTTTCTTCAATCTCTCCGTTTTGTTTAAAAAAGTAAAAATCAGTTTGATTAAATAAAGAATCGTTGAGATATATTTTATAATGTTGCTGTAAACAGTTTAATAATTTTTCAGGATTCTCCTCTGGAACGCTAGGGTCTGTTATTTGAAATCCGTTTTTAGAAATTTGAATACCTGAAATAAGATTACTTTTCTTGCTTGGTTCGTAGTCTTGACAATTTTTTAAAAGTACCTCGTTGTGTTTATTATTATAACGAATAAATACCGGTAAAAATTGATCTTTAATAATTAGACTGGAAATACTAGCATAGCGAATCTGTTCATCGGGAGAACGTTCATCATCATAAGTATTCGTAAATAATTCACTATTAGTTTCATTATCAGGATAGAAACGATAAAGATTATAAGTAAAAAATGGACCTATAAAAAATAAACCCACATAAAAAAACATGGCCAAAATTAAATAGCGTTTGGGAAACCGGGTGAGCAGATGGTAGTAAAGTGAATTATAAATGGATGATAAACTAATGAAGTTGAAAAAGCGATAGATTGGATAGTAAGTCCATTGTAGCCATTTTATTTTTTTTAATCCACCTAAAGTGAGTGTATCTAAAAAATAGAGTAGACCTGAAAAGAAAAAGAGGAGAAAAATTATCACGTTTATTGTGTCAATTGTCGTAGAACTATCAGGGAAGAACGAGGTACCTATCTTTTCAATAGTACCAATTAATAAGACTAAGACTATAATTATTGCAAAAAATGAGATCAGCATCAATACAATCAAAAACGTAAAGGCGAAAATAGTACTACAAAAATTATCTAATCGAATAATTAACTTTTCTAATGAAGAGACTTTTTGATGGAGGCGATTGGTGAATTTCTCTGTGTAATGTAAGCTCGAAAAATCTCGATTGTTTTGTACGGAGCTTAGTCCAATAGCACCGATCCAAAAGCCTCTTAATATGATGTGCAGAATTAAGTTAAATATTAAAATATTACAACCTAGAAAAATAATCAATAATAGGATTATCATGATGAATCTTAATGATTCACTTCCATAATGCACATTGAGCTGATTGAGTAATGTGTCAATCATTTCTTTACCTTGAAACAATAGAAAGATTGAAAAACCTGAAATTAGTAATTCCAAATTCCAACTCTCTTTTTGCAACCGATTTAGCCATTTTGGCGTTTTATCATTTGTTTCCATTATTCATAGTTTTGTTTTATTGATCTTTAATAAATGGACTTTTAATTCGCCATGAAAAGAAAGTAAATGGACTTTTAAGATTAACACCAAGATAATACGAATTATCAAAATCAAAGCGGATATTTGCCGATATTCGTTGTTTAACCAACATCTCTTCCTATTTATGAATATTTTTGCACGCATTAAAGCTTATTTCTCTACTCCTGAAATTGAACCTGATCCAATGAGATATTTGATTACTGGCCTTGGCAATATGGGCACAGAATACGATGGTACCCGACATAATGTAGGTTTTGACGTTGTCGATACGTTAGCACGCCGCTATGATGCGAAGTTTTCTCATAAGACGCATGGAGATGTGGCAGAATTCAAACACAAAGGAAGAACCTTTGTCCTCCTTAAGCCTTCTACCTTTATGAACCTTAGTGGGAAAGCAGTGAATTATTGGATGCAAGACCGCAAAATAAAACCAGAGAATCTGTTGATTATTGTCGATGATATGAACCTTGATTTTGGTGCCCAACGCCTAAAAAGTAAAGGCTCTCATGGTGGTCATAATGGTTTAAAAGACATTGAAAGAGTATTGGGGACCAGTAAATATCCTCGTCTACGAATTGGAATAGGAAGTAATTTTTCTAAAGGACGACAAGTGGATTTTGTGCTTGGAAAATGGTCTGATAAAGAGGCGGTAGAAATTCCCGAAGTGCTGAGCTTCGCTGCGGATACCGTTGAAGCTTTTGGAACGATTGGAATGTCGCACACAATGAATAAATTTAATCGAAAATAGCTTAGCTAGAAAAGTCGTTTAGTAAACCGTCTAAAACTTTTGTTAGTTCATCTCGCTCGGGCCAAGTTGCGGTGGTAGCTTTTTCTAAAGTTGCTAAACTATTTTTAAGATTAAAACCTTTTTGAGTCGCTATGATAAATCCTCCTGTCTTGGATAAATAATCCGCTAAATATTCTTGCTCCGTCTGTCCTGGCGTCGGAATTAAAATCGCTCGCTTATTTAATTTTACCAAATCCATTAAACTGCTATAGCCAGATCGACAAACGACTATCTCACTTGAGTTGAGCACTTGATTTAATTTGGCCGCGGTCAAATAATTCAGCATAGAAATGTTTTGATTGTCAATGATTGGTGGAGTAGTATCGCTGACAACGCCACGTACAAAGCAAACCTTTTCTGGATAGTCTACCAATTGATCTATCAATATTTTTTCTAAGTTGGTTCTCTGCGGCTCTGGTCCAGAGAGGACGATAACCATTTTATAGACTATCGACAAAGTTGCTTTTTTCATTCTTGAAAGCGGCCCCGTATACTTGATTATAGGTAATCCTGGGTCTTCTGATAATGTTCCGGCAAGCCGCGGTGCTAAAGCATTGTCAGGTACCCAACATTCATTAAAACGTCGAATTAACCGATGATTAACACTGGCTACGATTTTTTCTAAAATAGAACTTGGAATTTTGATGTTCAATTGATGTGTCATGAAAATATTATGACAGCCTGGATGAAAAACACCATAGCGATTATCAGAAATAATTATATCAATCTTTTTATCTTCAACGATCTTCTTTATTGCTCGTTGTTCAGAAAATATGGCTTTGGCAATTTTAGGGAGTTGCGCACCCATAGTGAGCATCATGTTGTTGCCACGGTACTGAATATCATAAGCAGGCAAAGCCACTGTTATTAAGTTTGGATATTCTTCGCGGAGTAAGGAAAGCGCTGCGCCGTCGGAAGCTAGGATAGGGTGGATGCCACGATCGAGTAGGGCATTAATCAATGGCATACAGCGGGTTGCGTGACCAAGTCCCCAGTTGAGTGGAGCAATGAGTATATTTGGAAACCGTGATGCCATGGCACGAAGATAATGTAAGTAATGGTAAAACAATAACTTCCCGATTTATGGCTGGGCCTTTTGGGTCAGTATTTCGTTAAAAAGCCTCGCCGATGCTACGGCATCGTCTACGTTTTTTGCCTCATCTTGAACCAAAATGCCCTTGCCAAAATACGGAACTTATTATTCGACCATTACTAAACTAAAAAATAAAGAAGTTTCTGCACAACTTCAAAATTAAAATAGTTATTTTGAAAATCTAAAATATTCGTAAATGAAAAAAATAAAAGACAATTACCAATTAATACTTTTCCTTTTTGTACTACTTAGCTTTGCTGCTTGCCGAGCTGGAGACTGCGGTTGTCCATATTAAAATCCTTAATTTTTTTACAAATCTTGGTAATTAAAAAAGAGCAACCGATTTTTTCAGTTGCTCTTTTTTTTCTTGACACTAGTTTTAATTTAAACGAATTTCATCTTCATTCGAATCATAAAACTTATATTCCATTAGTTGGAAATCAGAGTTAGGTTTAATTCTTATCCAGTTAAAATGTTTTAGATACCAGTTCACTTGAATGCTACGAATTCCTTTGGTTAAAAAGGCATGAATGTACGGATGTACGTGTAAATATAATTTTGACTTAGGCCTAGACTGAATGATAAAGTCTAAATCTCTTTCGATATTATCTGTCAATAGAATAGAAGGATTAATCTTTCCAGTACCATTACAAGAAGGACATTGTTCTGCCGTGCTAATATTTACTTCTGGACGTACTCGTTGTCTGGTGATTTGGAGTAAACCAAATTTACTGAGTGGAAGAATCGTATGCTGCGCTCGATCCTTTTTCATGGCGTCTCGGATTCGATTTAGCAGTTGTTTTCGATGTTCTGCGACCCGCATATCAATAAAGTCAACGATAATAATTCCTCCAATATCTCTTAAGCGTAGCTGTCGTGCTACTTCGTCGGCAGATTCAAGGTTTACATTTAAGACGGCTTCTGCTTGATTACCGCTGGTTACTTTATGACCACTGTTGACATCAATCACGTGCATCGCTTCTGTATGCTCAATGACCAGATAAGCACCGCTGCTCATGGTCGCTGTTTTTCCAAAGGAAGACTTGATCTGACGAGTAACGCCATGTGCATCAAAAATTGGACGACCTGATTTATAATGCTTTACAATATTAACTTGATCAGGAGAGATCGAAGCCATAAAGTTTCTTACGTTGGAGTAGAGTTCCTTGTCATTGACTACGATCCGGTTGAAAGAGTCACTTAGGATATCTCGCATGATACTGGTTGTCTTGTCCAGTTCACTAAGTAGTTTTTGTGGAGGAGTTGCTTTGTGCAATTGCTCGTGAACAGTCTTCCACTTTTCTAGCATCATCGATAATTCCTCATGCAGATCGGCTACTTTTTTTCCTTCTGCAGCAGTTCGAACGATGATACCGAAATTCTTAGGACGGATACTTTCTACTAGTGTGCGAAGTCGGGCACGTTCGTCTGAGCTAGATATTTTTTTAGAAACAGCGACTATTTCTGAAAAAGGAGATAATACGATATAGCGTCCTGGAATGGTTATCTCGCAACTTAGTCGAGGTCCTTTGGTTGAGATTGGTTCTTTTAAGATCTGTACCAGAATGGTATCTTTTTTATTTAAAACCTGATCTATTTTTCCGTTTTTATTGATGTCTGGATCAATAACAAAATTATCAAGACTAGAGGTATTAATAGAACCGGATGCAGTTCCTTTGGTATATTTTAATAAAGACTTTAGACGCGGGCCTAAATCCGTATAATGAAGGAAGGCATCTTTTTTATGGCCAATATCAACAAAGGCTGCGTTTAGGCCAGGCATAAGTTTACGGATACGTCCATAAAGTATATCGCCAACAGAAAAATTAGTATTTGTCTTTTGGTGATGAATTTCTACCAGTTTGGAATTTTCCAATAAAGCAATTTCAACTTCGGCAGGTGTTGAATTGATGATGAGTTCTTTTTCCACAATACACATTTATAGAATGAGCGACCTCCATGATCGCAAAGGCCTTACCATCTATGTTTGGTGTACAGATACACCAGTCTTAGATTGGTTAAGGAGGGTAGAAGTGGGTAGAAAAACAAGTTGCCGAAAAAAATGCCTGTAGAAAAGTTGGTATCAATGATGACATCACTTGGTCATCGGAAGTTCTTTTTTTTGGGATTTTGGTGTGGGTGTTTTAGGCAATAATTTTAGCAATAGTTTATTTTTTTAAACTACAATATCTACTCAATTCTTGAAATTAAAATCATATAAAGGATGGAAAGTATCAGGTGGTCATAATTGACTGTCTAGACACTAATTTTCCTAAATGTCAATATACACGAACGACTATACCAGTATAGCAGCTAAAAAATTAGCCACACTGATATAGTCATCGGATATATTTTGAGCCGTTTTACGGCTCAGTCTGATAAATAAGAGAGGTACCGAAGTACACTATTTATTTATTTTTTCTTCTTGTGACGATTCTTGCGAAGTCTCTTTTTGCGTTTGTGCGTCGCAATCTTATGACGCTTCCGCTTTTTTCCACACGGCATAGTACTATGATTTAAAAATTAAAAAATATAAAAATTTATATAAAAGTAGATTTAAACGTCTATCTATTATATAAAGTAAAACCTTGTTTGATTATTTAATGATTGCTTGACAGCGCTCATTAAAGGTCATTGCTTTAGCAGTTTGTCCTAATCCTTCGTAAGCTTTGGCAATTAGACAAATAGCGTTTTTATTATTAGCATCCAGTTTTAGAACTTTTTCTAGTCTGGCAGCTGCTTTTTCAAACTGACTTGTCTTGATCGCGAAGCGTGCGAGCGTATTTTGAACACCGATTGCTTCTGGATACTTTTTATCCAAGTTAAGTAACATTTGTACCCCTTTCATTGGGTTATCCTTCGGCGGATTATCAACGTAGCAAACTGCTAAATTGGTACGGTGGGTGATGTTATCCGGCTCCATTGAAATAGCATTTTCAAAGGCAGCGGCGGCGTGTTCGGTTGCAAAGATACGATGTTTTTCGTTTTCGAGGCGTTGACCACCAATTGCATAGGTAGTTCCGGCGATAGACCAACTGTCTGGGGTGTTTAAAACACCAGCAATTAGCTCTGCATAATGCCCTGCTAAATCTGGTCGCTTATAACTATACCAAGCGCCAGAAAGCTCTTTCCACATAGGAATTTTAAGAGAATCTGCTTCTGTAGCATTTAAAACTTGATGAATACTCCCAAGGAAGGTTAGTTCATCTGGCGATAAATTTTCTCGTGCTTCTGCTAGTAAAGCCTGAATATCTGTCTTTACTGCAATTTTTTTTCGAGCTGCATCTATGCCTTTTCGTTCACTTGGTTTAGTATCAAACCCAAAGTAGAGGACCGCAAATAATAAAATGGTGCCTGCTACTACGATACTTTGAAGTCGGGTCATACCTTATATTCGTTTAGACTTCCTTGTGACTATTGTCAGTTGGTAAATCAGCTACTTTATCTTTAACCTGTTCCATAAACACTTTAGCCGGCTTAAAAGCAGGAATGAAATGTGCTGGAATCTCGATGGAGATGTTCTTTTTAATGTGGCGTCCAACCTTGGCTTTTCGTTTTTTTACAATAAAACTTCCAAATCCCCGGATATATACATTCTCGCCTTCTGAAAGAGAAGATTTTACTTCTTTAAAGAAAGTTTCTAGTGATACTAATACATCTACTTTGGGGACGCCAGTTTTTTCTGCGATGGCTGCAACTAAATCCGCTTTCCTCATTTATTCTATTGGTTTAGAATTAGTTATAAATAAAAATAATACTTTTAAAAACCCTGCAAACTTCGCATTTTTCTTGGTTAATTGAAAGAAAAATAGTGATTTATTTTAAGTTATTACCTATTTTTTGAATATAAAAAACGGTAAATATCAACGACTTTGTACTTTTTGGTGTTTTTCGTTTGGGGAAATCAAAAAAAACAACGATCCTTGCAGAGTATCGCTCTAATTTCTTAATTCGTTTTCAATTTAAAATAAATGTTATTATCAATGACTGGCTATGGCCGGGCTACCACTCGTTTTGAAGAGAAAACGATTACCATCGAAGTTCGTTCGCTAAACAGTAAATTTACCGATCTACGGGTGAAGCTTCCTCAAAATTATAAGGAGAAAGAGCAAATTATTCGAAAATATCTCACCGATAGCATCAAACGTGGTAAGATTGATATGAATATTGATATCAAATCGGAAGAAGGAGACAGTGAATATGGACTAAATGCCGCTCTTTTTAAAAAATATCACAATAAATTATCGGAAATCATGAGTGAACTGGACATGCCTCCAGGAGATCTTGTACAGTCGATCCTAAGATTACCCAATGTAGTTTCTAACGCAGGAGGTGATTTGAGTGAAGAGGAATGGGAAGCACTTTATGATACTATAAAAGAAGCCGTTGCCAATTTTAACGAATTCAGAACCTCTGAAGGAGCAGCAATGGAAAAAGATTGTCGTCAGCGCGTACTGAGTATCATGGCTGATTTGGAAATTCTTGATCCTTTTGAAAAAAAGCGCGTGGAAGTGATTCGTGCTCGAATGCAAAAAAATATTGACGAATATATTGGTAAAGATAATATTGATGCCAATCGTTTTGAACAAGAAATTCTTTATTATTTAGAGAAGATTGATGTGACGGAAGAAAAGGTCCGCCTTTCTCAACATTGTAAATATTTTCTAGAAGAACTGGATAAACCACAAATGCAAAAGGGCCGAAAACTTAGTTTTATCTCTCAGGAAATGGGCCGTGAAATTAATACACTTGGTTCTAAAGCCAACTCTTCTGATATTCAACGGATCGTCGTTCGTATGAATGACGAACTAGAAAAGATCAAAGAACAAGTTGCTAATAGCGTCTAGTGCGGAAGGCACTATAAGTTTCTATATACTGAATGAGGTGATTGTTTTCAAATGCAAGCGCAACTTCAATTTCAAAATCAAACACTTCTATCGTGTTTTCTTGACGAGTTATCTTCTCTACTATCTTGTAAGCAAGTCTTATGT
>CALKJE010000087.1 GCA_937995675.1 uncultured Saprospiraceae bacterium | reverse complement strand
ATAAATCCTTTAGAGTTTTAACCATTGTGACCAATGCACAAGAAGACGAACGGATCGTACATGTCCCTATTCCTGCACAAGCGGGATACGCTGCGGAGACCTCCGATCCAACCTATATTCAGGATTTACCGACCTTTACTTTACCAGATTATAAGTACAAAATCGGAACACATCGCTCTTTTGATGTGGCTGGCGATAGCATGGAACCAACCCTGTTTGAAGGAGATAAAGTGATCTGTAGCTTTTTGGAGCCGACGCTTTATGAAAATGCGATGAAAGACAATTATGTTTATGTGATTGTGACCAGAGGAGATGTGGTGGTCAAAAGAATAACCAATAACCTGAAAGCAAGTAGTCAGCTGATCTTGCATTCGGATAACAACTTTTACGAGGATTATACCGTTAACTTAGGGGACATTCGGGAGATCTGGTACGTTCGAGCAAAAATTAGCCCTTTCTTACCAAGTCCACAGAATATTCAAAACTCCTTGCACGAAGAAATGCGAGAACTGAAAAGTATTATCACTAAACAAGGCCAATCCATCCAGAATCTAAATATGACGGTTGGAAAAGCATTGGACAAAAAATAAACGTTATGACGATCACAGGAAAAGTAGTTTACCAAAATATCGGCATGGGTTGCTGGGGAATCGTAGCAAATAATGGTACCGAATATCGCCCAATTAATATGCCTGAACAATTAAAAACCGAAGGAGCAAAAGTAACCGTTAGCCTTCGACCAGCGACGGAATCTGTTTCTATGTTTATGTGGGGAAAGCCAGTGCGGATTACGAGTTTTGAGACGATTGGGAGTTGATTGGTTGATGTGTGGATTTTTTGATGTGCGGATTGGTTAATTATTGGCGGAGTAGATGGTTTGTAGTTTTGGTTTTGTTAATTGGTTAATTGGTGGGGTTTTGAATGTTTGGATTGGTTTATTTTGATAGAGTAGATTCGTTTAATTAGTTTCGTTAGAACCGAGACTGTTCATTTAGAGTGTGTCTGCGCGCTGGCCATCCTTTAGGATTATAGGCGCGGGTGGCCAGAGACACACTTAATTAAACAATCCCAAAAGTGACCTATAACCAATCAACCAAAAAAATTAAAAAAAAAAGAAACCGTGAACTTTATCATATACGATCTTGAGGCGACCTGCTGGGAATTTGAAAGTGATCAGTATGTCCAGGAGACAATTGAAATTGGGGCCGTAATGATGAATCGTTTTGGCGAACAACTAGGAGAGTTTAATAAATTTATCCGTCCGATTTTACACCCAACGTTATCTGCTTATTGTTATGAATTGACTTCGATTGATCAAGTTTTGATTAATCGGTCAGATACTTTTCCTCACGTGATTGATTCTTTTAAAGAATGGATCGGGTATTTTGATGAGGAAGAATATGTCTTGTGTTCTTGGGGAAGTTTTGATCGAAAACAATTTATTCGAGATTGTCAATTGCATGATTTAGAATGGGAATGGGCAGAAAAACACCTGAACATAAAACAACAATATCAAGACTTGAAGCGTATACGTCGCTCATGTAGTATGTCAAAAGCATTGCGCGCAGAAGGAATTGAAGCACTTGGAACCAAGCACAGAGGAATTGATGATGCCAGAAATTTGGTAGAGATTTTTCTGAAATATCGAGATGAATGGGTCGTGTGAGAGAGGTTTTGAGTTGGTGAGTTTTGAGTTTTGGGTTAGTAAGTTAGTGAAGTTTTTTAGGTAGAAATTTTGTTTTACATCAGATAAAAGATTTTACAAAACGTATTTTTACGAGTGAAGGAAGCGAACAGGCCAACCAGCAAAAGAGATTATAATTTTAGAACATAGAAATAAATTAAACATGAGAAATAGAATATTTGTACTAGCATTGCTTTTATTTTTTAGTGCTGGATTATTTGCACAGAAAAAAATGAAAAAAGGGCAGATCACTTATAAAGTGACAGAAGTGAAAAGTAAAAAAGCGGGAACCCGAATGTTGGAGGGAATGGAGATGCAGCTTTTTTTTGACAATGCACTGCACAAACTAGAAATCTCTGCCATGGGAGGTTTGATTCAAATGGCTACTATTAGTGATTTAGAAAAAGAAACCCATGCTTCTTTATTCAATATGATGGGTAAGAAGGTAAAAGTATTGGAAGATAAATTGCCAAAAACAGAAAAAAAGAATAAATATCAAATTACCTATAACCGAGATATCGAGAAGACGATTGCAGGCTATCCTTGTTACCAAGCTACGATGACTTCACCAGAAGGAACTGTGCTCACTGCTTATGTTACCAACAAAATCAAGGCTAGACATCCGTACTTTGTTAAGTTATTTGCTGGTTTAGAAGGCTGGCCGATGTTATATACAATTAACAATAATGGGATGCGAATGACCTTCGCAGCACAATCTACGAATCCGAATACTGATGTATCTAAAGTCTTTGAAATACCAGCTGACTACGAACAAAAGACCGCTAAAGAACTCAAAGATATGATGGGTGGCTTTGATTTTGGGTTTTAGTCAAATAAACCGGTTTGAACCTCAAACTGCCCCAAAAAGGAGTGAAATCCTTGAAAATGAAAATATATTTCAAATATAATTGCCTGATTAACAGTTTTTTAACTTAAAAAAGACCTTGTTTTTTGAATAGTCCTAGCATGATAAAGGATTTATCCTTACTTTTGTTATGTTATCTTAGACGAGTATCTCCTTGTACTGAATTTAGTTTTTGTTATTTATTAGCACTTCTACACTCCACAATGATTTTCTCTTCTGACTTTTTTTTTATTTATTTTAATTTTTTTTTATGAACATTTTTGTAGCAAAAATGAACTATGATACTCAAGAGAGTACATTAAGAACCTTGTTTGAAGGTTACGGAGAGGTGGACACAGTGAAAATTGTAATGGATCGCGAAACTGGCCGATCTAAAGGATTTGGTTTCGTTGAGATGCCAAATGATGACGAAGCGCAAAGTGCTATTGACGCTTTAAACGATCAAGAATTCGATGGTAGAACTATCGTTGTTAAGAAAGCAGAACCACGTGCACCAAGAAACAATAACCGTGGAGGTTATGGTGGTGGTGGAAACCGCGGAGGCGGTGGATACGGCGGCGGCTACGGCGGCGGCGGTGGTTACAACCGAAGGTAATTAACTTACCATAAATAGAAACTTCAACGGCCGATCCAATTCACTTTGGGTCGGCTGTTGTTATTTTGGGAGGAGAGGATTTGAGTTTTGAGTTTTGAGTTTTGAGTTTTGGGGTTTTGAGTTTTAAAGAAGTTGAAATGAGTGGATGAACTTCCTCTTTGAATTTGATTTTTTTTTTGCGCTTGCGCTTGCAATTGAATTTGTGATTGAAAATAGATACCTTTTTTCTACCAAACAGTTCCACCATCATAGCATTTCCAAAATGGAC
>CALKJE010000086.1 GCA_937995675.1 uncultured Saprospiraceae bacterium | reverse complement strand
GGACCAGGCGGTAAATTTAGTTAAAGTTTTTTTTCTGTACAATATTCAATTTTTTAATATTAAAATGTAAAAGTCTTTGAAAATCAATAGATTATGTTGTTTTTGTTTTGAAATTTTACCAAAAATAGAAAGGTATTATTCTTAATAAATTATTTTTGTTCACTTTTTGCATTGAATCTTCTTTTAATCCTATGGCTAATTGCTAGTCTAACCTATAACAACTAATTAATATTTACTCACTAAAACCTTTAGCTATGAAAAATGGAATGAAATTTCTACCGCTGGTGTTTTTTATGCTGCTCTTTGGCATAACGTTGAACGCCCAAACATCTAACTACAAGACGACTGACCGAACACCTGGATACTGGACCTTTGGATTGAATGGAGGATTGGCTTATCAGACTTCTGATGTACCGCTTACCCTTGAAGGTTGGGGAGCTGGCTTAACATTGGCAAAGAACCTATATTATCGGCCCAATAGCCCTTTGGCTTTTGATCTACGAGGTCGGTTACTTTATGCAGAAAGCTATGGATTAGATCATGAGCGATCTTATGGAATTCTCCGTAATCCAGTATTAAATGGTGCAGATGGAGGATTGAATTATACCAAAGCGAACAATGAAGCGGGATTCGTATTTCAGAATAACCGAACCCATTTTGGAGAAATCGGACTAGAAGGTGTCTTGCACTTTAATAGACTTAGAGAACGAACCAATATTAATCTATCTCTTTTCGGAGGTATTGGACTTGGAGGATATTGGGCTAGAACGGACCAGCAAAATAATAATGGCAACCAGTTGTATTCTGGAGCCTACCTAGGAATTGATACTACCGCTTCTCGTTCAGTTATCCGTCGAGAATTAAACGATATTTTAGATGGGTACCATGAAACAGATGCTCAGGGTAGTGAATTTGGCAACATTGATTTTATGCCAGGTGCTGGTGTTGAACTTGGTTACCAATTAACGCCACGATTTTCTCTTGGAGTAGGTCATAAAGTTACTTTTACTCGTACCGATGATTTTGATGGCGTTAGATATGATCACCAAAATAATCTTTCTCAAGATAACGACTGGCACCACTATACAAATTTGAACTTACGTTGGATTATTGATCCAAAAAAGAAAAAGGAGAAAGGCCCTGAAGTGGATATCATTAATCCGCAAAGACAAACAACAACCATCTATCAACCTTCTGCATTTATTCGCGCTTCTGTAAAGTACGTAAACAATGCGATGGATATTGATATGACGGTAAATGGTAAGTCAACTCCTTTTGACTATAGTAATAATATTTTAAAAAGTGATTTTCAATTACTGGAAGGAAAGAATACAATCACCGTGAGTGCTTTTAATGCAGCTGGAAGTGATAGTGAAACGGTCACTATTATTTATGTAGATCGATTTAAAGAAGATGTACCTGTAATAAAAGATGAGCCTAGAGTAGAAACGCCTAGCATAAATGATCCAGTGATTGACGATGAGCCAGTAGTAGAGACGCCGCTAACACCATATCCAGTAGTTAAAATTACAAGACCTTATCGCAACAGCGAAACAGTTGAAGAGGATCGTTACCGTGTGAAAGCAACGATTGAAAATGTATACGACCGAGATGATATTTACTTTACAGTAGATGGTCGTCGAGTAGATGATTTCTCTTTACGAGGTACACGTTTTGAATCTGATATTTACCTAGACGAAGGTAATAATCGTATCAAAATCGAAGCACGCAATGAACGTGGTACTCGCTCTGATCAAGCCAATATCAAATTAGAAGAGAGGGTTAGGTTGGTAAAGCCTATGGTGAAAATAACAAAGCCTTACCGTGATCCTTATACGACAAAGAATAGCCGAGAAAGAATTGAAGCAACCGTTGGACCACTGGATAATAACTGTAACATTCTCTTTAAAGTAAACGGAAGAACCGTTAGTGGATTTGATTATCGTGGAGATCGATTTACTGGAAATGCAGATCTAAAAGTAGGTCGCAACGAAATAGAAATTGTTGCCGCAAATGATGCAGGTACTGGTTCAGACCGGACGATTATTTACTACGAACTAGAGCAGCAGATTTTGACGCCGAAGGTAAATATTACTACTCCGTCTAAGAGTCGTACTCGTACTGACAAAGATCGAATTGAAGTAAAAGCTACGACGACGAATGTCAGCAGCAAGTCTAATGTTGATTTTAAAGTCAACGGACGTAAAAACTATAACTTTGACTTTGATAGTCGTACCGGAAGAATAAGAAGTTTTGTTTCTCTAGAAAAAGGAGATAACCGTATTGAGATTGCTGTTCGTAACCGAGATGGAAGTGATCAGGATCGAGTAGACGTTGAATATTATGTAGCCGTTACTCCGCCACGAGTAAATATCTCAAAGCCACGGAGCCGAACAAGGGTAGAAAACCCGAAGGCTGAGTTTAAAGGTACCGTGTCTAACGTAGATCGTAAAGATCAGATAGAGTTGTATTTGAATAGAAAAAGAGTGTACAGTTTTGGTTATGCTAATGGTCGAGTAACTGCTGATCTAACGTTGGCAAAAGGGAAGAACGAGATCGTTCTGAAAGCTAGCAACGAAGGAGGTCGAGACGAAGCATCTGTTAAGGTGGATTACATTATGCCGACGATTAAAATTGCAAAGCCTAAAGTTCGATTTACAACTCCGTCTAAAAATATAACTACTAAGAAAACGAGTTCTAAGGTGACGGTTAAAATAGAAAACGTAATTGATAAGCGTAAAATGGATTTGAAGGTCAATGGTAAATCTGTAGCCTTTAATTTTGATAAGCGACGTAAAACAATTACTGCTACCGTAAGATTAAAAAAAGGTAACAATAAGTTGATTGCCGCTGCACAAAACGATTCTGGAACTGCTAGTGATCAGCTAACGAT
>CALKJE010000085.1 GCA_937995675.1 uncultured Saprospiraceae bacterium | reverse complement strand
ATTAAAAGATATAGATAAAGTAGGAGACAAGCATACCATTGTTACCGTTAAGAATGGCTACGCACGTAACTACTTGATCCCACAAAAATTGGCTTTAATTGCCAACACTACTAATCGCAAAAGACTAGCTGACTTAGAAAGACAAGAGGAAGCTAAAGAAGCGAAAATGGTAGGCGTTTACGAAGAAATGGCTAAAAAATTAGAAGGCCAAACCCTTAAAATCGGCGCAAAAGCTGGTGCTAGCGGTAAAATCTTCGGTAGCGTAACAAGCGTACAGATTGTAGCTGCTCTTAAAGAGCAATTTGATGTTGAGATTTTAAGAAAGAAAGTTTTACTTCCTGAAGAAATCAAAAATATCGGTAGCTACGAAATGACCCTACGTTTACACGCTGACGTTCAGCCAAAAATGGCATTCGAAGTAGTAGAAGAGTAAAACCTACTCCTTCTAAAAATATTAAAAGGCCATTCGAGTAATCGAATGGCCTTTTTCGTTTTTACGTTTGGTAAGCTTGCGCCAAGCCAGCAGCAAAGCAAAGCTTGCTAAACGTAAGAGTTCGAAACAGACTAATGCACTTTTGAATCCCTCTAAGAGAAAAAGATCCTATAATAAAAGCGCCACACGATCGAGTATCTTCTGAAATGAGTTCGGGACAGGTCCTGTGTCTCTGCGCTCTCTGTGAGAAAAAATATTATTACAATAAATTAGATAAGCTTAAACCAAAAAATAACACCTCCTCCTAAAAATTACAATGCTTCCCATACTTCTTCAACCATTTTTCCTTCTCCTTATAATCCGGCATTGCATCACTCACCAATTTCCAAAAACGAGCGGAATGATTCAGCTCCGTTAGATGAGCCAATTCATGAATAATCACATAATCAATTACTTCCTCTGGAGCAAAGAGTAAGCGAGTAGATAAGTTGACATTGCCTTGCGAAGAACAACTTCCCCAATTGGTTTGATTGTATTTTAGATTAACGCTTTTGATGGGTTTTTGAAAATGAATTCGATTCAATTCATTTACCTTTCGAGTAATACTAGGCATAAAATCTTGAGCAACCAATCGACTTAAAAGATGCTTAATACTTTTTTGTAAATGAGGTTCTTGATCACCACGACTTAATTCTAGGGTAATCACTCCACTTTTTAATTTTCCAGAATGTGTCTTACGATCACTAAAATTGAATTTTAATAAATAAGTTCGAGCGCCTACTTTTATGGAGTCACCGTCTTGATAACCTTTTCCAAAAAAGCGGATATGTAATTCAGGATCTTTCGAAAATTGAGTATAAACCCACTCTGTAAACCAGCGCATCTGTTTTTCTTGGTCAGCAGCGGTGATTCGGGTAGGCATTCTTAAAATAGCTGCTTTTTTACCAATCGAAGCTCGTACATTATTACGGCGTTCCCAGTAAATTTTTGCCGGCACCTTTTTACCAGCGATGTCTAGATATGTTTTGACGACTCTACCAGCCATTCTTATTTTTTAGAATTAATTACAATGTGTATTAATTGCTTTTAGCCATCTGTTACTTGCTATTTGCCAACTCAAACGCGATAGGAAATGCGGTTGAAGAAAGCAAATAACAAGTAGCAAAATAATTATCCTTTTGTTCTACCAAACTCTTTCATTGCATCAACCAATATTTCTACACTTGAAAGACCTAGTGCATTATAAATGGAAGCACGAAGTCCTCCAACAGAACGATGCCCTTTCAGTCCAACACAATCTGCCTCTGCAGCTAGCGCTAAAAAGTCCGCTTCATGTTCAGGATTTGCCATCGTAAATGTAACGTTCATTCTAGAACGATCATCCACGTGTGCATATCCATTAAATAAATCATTGCGATCAATCTCTCCATAAAGTAGTGCTGCTTTAGCTTCGTTACGTTTTTGCATAGCAGCAACACCGCCATTTTCTTTTAACCAACGCATGGTCAACATACATACATAAATAGGATAAACAGGAGGTGTATTAAAACTAGATCCCTTGGCAATATGGGTTCGGTAATCCAACATCGTAGGAATGACTCGGTTAACTTTACCCAACAAATCTTTATTTACAATCACCAACGTAGTTCCAGCTGGTCCTAAATTCTTTTGTGCACCTGCGTAAATCAATCCAAATTTTTGAATATCTAACGGGCGACTAAATATATCAGAAGACATATCACATACGATAGGCATGCTAACGGTTGGGAAAGATTGTAGTTGCGTACCGTATATAGTGTTATTACTAGTTAGATGCAGATAATGTAAATCCTCAGGAGTAGCATAGTCTTTAGGGATATAATTAAACCCTTCATCTTTTGAAGAGCCAACTTCTACTACTTCACCAAATATATTTGCCTCTTTGATTGCTTTGTCTGACCAAGTACCGGTATTTAGATAGCCTACTTTTTTACCTTGAGGCAGTAGATTCATTGCCGTCATAAAGAACTGTGAACTGGCACCACCAGTAAGGAATAATACCTCATAATTATCAGGTACATTCAATAATGAACGTGTCAAAGCAAAGGCTTCATCCATCACTCCGACAAACTGCTTACTACGGTGAGAAATTTCTAATAGGGACAAGCCCATATCTTCAAATTCTACAACTGCAGCTGCGGCTTGTTCCAGAACTGGAGCTGGTAATATTGCGGGACCTGCGAAAAAATTGTGCTTTTTCTTCTTTTGAGTTAAAACTGACATCTTATTGAATTATAATTGAAAATTGAATAATGGAGATTCGCAGCAAATTTAGACTAAATAATACCGTAAAACTACCTTTCAGTATATCGAAATGATTAGAAATAAAAATAATGTTGAAATAATGGAATTTTTTTTCTGGCGAACTTGTTTTTTCTCCAAATAGTGGTATATTTGCAATCCCGTTTGAAAATAGCGGAAAATCTTCGGTAAACGAGCCGAATTTTAAAAGAAAAACGAGGTCTTATTTTTTAATCTTACATGATTCATTTTTGTAAGAGAAAAAAGTATGACTTTAAAAAGTTCATTGACACTGATAGAGAAGACTGAGTTTCTACGGAAATTCGGAGCACACGAACAAGTAAGAATTTTTTGTGATAGCGAATAGATTTTTTTTAAAATTAATTTTTTGAGAGGAATTGAATGATCTACTGTA
>CALKJE010000084.1 GCA_937995675.1 uncultured Saprospiraceae bacterium | reverse complement strand
CGTGCATTTCCATGAAAGTATAGAATCAAACCTTTGGGATTTGGTACAGAGAACTTTAAGGCATGTAATTTTACATTTGCCTCAGGATGAAAGTAAATTTCTTTTGCAGCATCCCCAAAATGTACAAATTCATAGTCTGCTGGCAAGACATCAGGGTAAAAAATAAAGGATTCTTGGCGAAAGTAAATATACAGACACAGAACTAAGTACAAGAAGGCAAAAAATAGGATGATTTTCATAAAAGAGCTGACAAAAGGAAAAAGAACAATATCCTTAAATTTCTACTATTTCACAAAGATTATTTTTTATTGAGGGAGAATATTGAAGAACGAAACTGCTTTATTATGGACATAAACCAATTTTAACAAGGGATTAGAATTAAAAAACTACCTGAAAATGCATATTTAACGCATGAAAACAATAAATTTGCCAAGGTACTTACCCATATCAGGTAAATCCCAGAATTACACACGTTAAATTATAGATTTTTATTGTATGAACTAGCAGAGTGCAAGTGAAAAGCCTTGCAGATCTATTAGAATTGGTAAAAGAATCTAAAGAGCACCCTTTTTTCTTCATGATTATGAAAATAGGGTGAATCGAAATTATTTACGAGTTGTATTAAATTAAAACCGGAATGACCAGACAATTGACTATTTTATTACTGCTGTGCTCTGCCTTTTATGTGCAAAGCCAGACCTTCCCCATGGATGGAACCGACATTACTTCTTGTGTAGGTTTCTTCACTGATAGCGGAGGCAATGATGCCGGCTATGGTCCTAACGAAAATATTACCACAACAATTTGTCCTGAAGCAGCTGGAGGAACGCACGTTCAATTGGTTTTTCCAAGTGTAGAATTGGGAGGAGGTGATCAACTAAGCTTTTATGATGGACCAGATGCGACTGCGCCGTTGTTAAGCATGGCAACTGATTTCCCAGCAGGTGGTTCCTTTATCATTCAAGCAACTGCTGTCAACCCATCTGGATGTTTAACCTTAGTTTTTACTTCTGATGGATCAGGCGAAGGAGAAGGATGGAGTGCGGATATGAATTGTGTGGCTGCTTGTCAAATAATCACTTCCAATCTCGTAGGAAGTATCCCTGCGGTTGTTCCAGTGGATACTGGGTATATTGATATTTGTCCAGGAGATGGAATAGAATTTTTTGGAGCAGGATCTTACCCACAAGATGGAGCAGTTTATAATCATTCCGATGAAACCTCAGACTTCTTTTGGGATTTTGGAGATGGTTCAGAAGGACAAGGACCAAATGTTTTTAAAGTCTATGATGAACCTGGAGGATATACAGTTCAATTAACGATTATAGATCAATTCGGATGTTTAAATACCAATTTTATTTCACAGCGAGTACGTGTTTCGACCTATCCAAGTTTTGGAATATCGGATATGATTCCAGGAGTGATCTGTTCTGGAGATACCGTTACCTTGGCCGCTGCGGTGGCGGATACTACGACTGAATTATCGGTTGGTGCGAATGCAGGAAGCTTTCAAAATGAAGGGGTTTTATCTGATACATTAGCATTGCCGGATGGGGATGGAATTAGTTACTCAACCAGTATTAGATTTACAGAATTTTCTCCTGGTCAGATTCTTACCGATATCAATGATTTTTTAGGCGTTTGTATGTTAATGGAGCATTCATATATGTATGATTTGGATGTAGAATTAACTTGTCCAGATGGGACAACCGTAGTGATGCAGGATCAATCTCTAGGAACGGGCGGAGAAATATTTTTAGGTATTCCAAATGAGACGGATGATTTTATGGCCAGTAATCCACCTTTGCAGGGAACTGGATTTGAATATTGTTTTCGACCTAATGCAACCAATGGCACTTGGACCGCTTTTGAAATGTCTAATACGGTAAGTACTTTGCCTGCTGGTGATTATAATAGTCTTAACTCCTTTGATGCTTTTTTAGGTTGTCCACTCAACGGAGAATGGACCCTTACGATTACAGATGAATTAGCAATTGACAATGGATGGATCTTTGAATGGAGTATCGGATTTGAGCAAGATTTGTATCCTGACTTAGAACGATTTACGCCAATGATTACAGATTTAGCTTGGCGAGATCAAAGCTCCTTAATTTTTTACGAACAAGATTCAATTATTGCCTCACCTACTGCGGCAGGCGTTGCAGGATTTACGATAGATGTGATGGATGATTTTGGTTGTATGTATGATACAACAATATTGATTGATGTCTTACCGGCCACAGATCCAAACTGTTATAATTGTATAACCGCTTCGACCTTTATGGAAGATACGGTTACTTGTATTGGTAATCCAGTTACGATCAGTGCAATCCCACCTGATACGATTGCACCAGAAAGCGTAAGCTTCTTTGCTTATTCAAATGAAGAAATAGAATTCACCAGTTATCCACCAGCATTACCACTGGCTGTTCCGACACCAGTTGATTTTGTTTTTCCAGATATAATTACGGATGGGGAAGCACAGATTATGTCAGTATGTTTAAACATGGAACATAAAGCAGCAGGAGATATAATTCTACAATTACAATCTCCAGCTGGAACCATCATAAACTTATCGGTGGAAAACGGAGACCTTGCAAATGATTATTTACAAACTTGTTTTACCGCTTCTGCAGGAACGCCGATTACCGCAGGAAGTCCGCCATTTACTGGAGACTTTTTACCAGAAGAAAGTTTTGATGCTTTTAATGGAGAAAATATTTCAGGAAACTGGAATCTTTTAGTAGCAGATGCTTCTAACGGGTTTAGAGGAACCTTACAAGATTGGACAATTACTTTTGCCATCGAAAATAGCTTATCTTATAATTGGGCACCAAGCCCAGATTTGTCTTGTACAATTTGTCCTGAACCAGAAGTAACTCCTACGTCTTTACCAGCAACCTATACAGTTGAAATTACAGATGACTTTGGCTGTACACTTTTAGATACGATTGTAATTAATGAAACCTTTGGTTTCGGTCCAGTAGACGTAACTTGTACCCCTGTTTCAAACTCAGCGGTAAACTTTTCTTGGAATGATATCGGAGCGATGATGTATGAAGTTAGTTTGGATGGTGGTGCGACTTGGATTACCCCAACGGGTCCATTTAATTATTTGTATACTGGACTTTCGATTGGTCAAATGGTGACATTACAAGTTCGTGCAATAGCAGAATCGGATTGTCCATCTGAAGTAAGTGAAGAAACTTGTACTCCGTTTCCATGTATGCTCACGATTGATACTATTTCAACACAACGTCCCGCATGCCAAGGAGATTTAAACGGAGGAGCAGTCTTAACCGCTTCGAACGGAAGTAATCCCATCGAATATTTTGTCAATGGTGCTGGACCATTTACAGATCAAATCATGGGTCTAGGAGCTGGACCACAAGAAATTATTGCCATCGATGCAGATGGTTGTCGTGATACGGTTTCGTTTTCGCTGACTGCTCTTTCTACCCCAATCAATCTTACCACTAGTATGGATTCAGTGGATTGTTTTGGAGAAGATTCTGGAATTGCCAGTGTAGCAGCTACCGGAGGTTTTGGAACCTTTGATTATGTTTGGAATACAGTACCAGTCAACAATTCAAGTAGCGCTTCAGGACTAGTGGCTGGATCATATACGGTTACGGTAAGTGATCAGGCAGGTTGTGAAACGATGGCAACGGTAGTAGTATTAGAACCATCGCCATTGACTCTTATTTTAGACACAACTTCTATCACTTGTAACGGTGC
>CALKJE010000083.1 GCA_937995675.1 uncultured Saprospiraceae bacterium | reverse complement strand
ATCTATGCAAATTTTTAAAGTGTCTCAAATACAAATCATGAATATTATTCATTAGGGCAGGTTATTGGGTGGAAGATGGACACGGACTAGATTTATTTTCACAACGGTTGGACTAGATGTATAATAGAGAGACAATTTAAACAGAGAGAAAAATGATTTAGAAAGTTTATACTTCTTTTAAAAAATATAAAAACGCCAACCCATTTATTTGGGTTGGCGTTTTTTATGAGGTTAAATTTCAATTGATTTTTTTGAAATAAGAATAGAAAAGCCGATAATGAATTTCATTACCGGCTTTTTTATATCGGAACGTTAGCTATCACTGCTAACTAAAATACTAATTCTATTTACTCTTCAATTCTATCTGTTTGTCCACTAGAAGAACCACCTTCGATAAATTTATCATACGTGTCATTCTCTGTTTCTAAAGCATTGGCTTTAGCTTTTAGATCGGCAGGTCTTGGACCAATCAATCTTTCCAAATCAGATTTTAATAATACCTCATTTTCTAATAAGCTATTAGCGATGATTTCTAATTCGTTGATCTTCTCTTTTAGTAGTTTCTGGGCACGTACGTACTGAGATTCAACTAATTTTCTAACTTCATCATCAATCAAAGTAGCAGTCTCATCAGAGTAAGGCTTGCTGAATTGATTCTGTTGCATTCCGTAAAAAGATACGTTACCAACTTTATCATTCATTCCGAATACACTGATCATACTGTAAGCCATCTTGGTTACTTGATCCAGATCACTTTGTGCACCGGTAGAGATTTTATCAAAAATAATTCGCTCTGCAGCTCGTCCACCAAAAGTCATACACATTCGATCTAGCAAAGCTTCGGTACGTGTGATATATTCTTCCTTTGGTAAATACTGCGCATATCCTAAGGTTCCTATTCCTCGAGGAACGATGGTTACCTTTACTAGCGGTGAAGCATGTTCTAAGAACCAACCACAGATCGCGTGGCCTGCTTCGTGATAAGCGATAATCTTTTTCTCTTGTGGAGAAATGATCTTGTTTTTCTTTTCTAATCCACCAATTACTCGGTCTAGTGCATAATTGAAATCATCCATATCGACTTCTTTCTTATTACGACGAGCGGCAATCAAGGCTGCTTCATTACAAACGTTGGCGATTTCAGCTCCTGCAAAACCAGGTGTCATTTCCGCTAATACTTGTGAATCCATGTCTGGTCCAACCTTAATATGCTTGAGGTGAACACGGAAAATCGCTTCTCTTCCTTTGATATCTGGACGATCAATTCCGATTTGACGGTCAAAACGACCTGGACGTAATAATGCACTATCAAGTACATCTGGACGGTTAGTCGCCGCCATTAAGATTACTCCTTTATCGGTACTAAATCCATCCATCTCCACCAATAATTGGTTGAGTGTATTTTCTCGTTCATCATTACCACCTTGCATAGAACCTTTTCCACGCGCACGACCGATGGCATCAATTTCATCAATAAAAACGATACAGGGTGCTTTTTCTCTTGCCTGCTTAAAGAGGTCACGTACTCTTGACGCTCCAACTCCTACAAACATCTCCACGAAGTCTGAACCAGAGATAGAGAAGAACGGTACTCCCGCTTCACCTGCTACGGCTTTAGCCAAAAGTGTTTTACCAGTACCCGGAGGGCCTACAAGAAGCACCCCTTTAGGAATCTTTCCACCTAAGGAAGTATATTTTTTAGGATGCTTTAGAAAGTCAACTACTTCCATTACTTCCTCTTTTGCTTCATCAAGTCCAGCTACGTCAGCGAAGGTTACATTCACTTTTGCGTTGGCGTCGAAAAGCGTTGCTTTTGATTTTCCAATATTAAAAATCTGTGCACCTGGTCCACCACCACCGCCACTAACACGACGCATGATGAATACCCAGATTCCGATTAAAATCGCGATAGGTAGAATCCAACTAAGGATTGGAGCCATCCAATTTTGTCTAGTTTCATAACTAGGCATTTTTTGGTCGGCAGGAGGAACGTTGTAGAGTTCGTACGTTTTGGTAAGGTCTTCCTTAAAACTTTCTACGGTTCCAATTGGGAAAGAAAAGTGAGGTCGCTTAGCACCGAATTTACTTTTAGCAGCTTTCGGGTATTTTTCTAACGCCTCTTCTTTTATAAATACTTCGGCATATTCTTTATTAACAATAACAAGATTGTTAATGTCTTTAGCACGTACCATTTCAGTGAATTGATCCCATTTTAAGGGATCATTACTGGAATTGGTAATACTATAGAAGTTGAGTGCCAATAAAAACAAGGCCAGCAATCCATAAATCCAGTAGGAATTGAATTTGCCTGTATTATTTGGCTTATTATTATCCTGATTTTCCATTAAGAGAAGTTCAAATGATCAAAAAATAGTAATGGTGATTAAACTAGATTCTAGTTGTGTTTTAGACTTATTTAATCACTTAGTAGTTGTTAAACAACTTTGTATTATAGTAGAAACAACGATAAAAGGCATTTAGTTGCCATTTTAAGGTCAGTTTAATTGTCAATAACGTGAAAATAAACGCTTGGTTAATGATAGCATTTATTCTAGAATATTATAAATCCTGATACTCGGTAAAGATCGCATCGCTCCAAAGGTCTTCTAGCTCATAAAAAGCTCTAGATTCTGGATGAAAAACATGCACCACAATATTAAAATAATCTAATAAAATCCAAGTTGCGTTACGTTGACCTTCAAAATGTTCAGGGAGCATTCCATGTTCATCTTTTAAACGCCGATAAATATTATCAGCAATAGATTTTACTTGTGTAACAGACTCTCCTTCACAGACAATAAAAAAGTCGGTTGGAGATTCGTCTAAATGTCTAAGGTCAAGTTTGACAATATTTTTTCCTTTGATATCCTGAATACAATCAATTACAAAGTCATTAAATGCTTCGGAAGAGAGTCCTGGATATTGTTCTGCTTTCTTTTGTATTCCCAAATTAAGTTTTTATTATTTTTGCAGAAAATACTCTGCTTTAAATTTATTTTAAATTATGTATTTTTTATATGTGTAAAAGTACTAAAACATATTATCTTGAATACTATCGCTAACACGCTTTTTATAGGAAAAGTTCTTCTACACTATCCTACCTTAGAATCAACGAATCTAACGGCTATAGAATACTTATCAAAAAATACTCCAAGCGATGGAACGACCATTTATACCTACCAACAACAGGGCGGGAGGGGACAAATTGGCAGTAAATGGGAAAGTGAGCCTGACAAAAACGTTTCACTGAGTACCATCCTTTTTCCCGATTTTCTTCCTAGTCGACAACAGTTTCTGTTATCTCAAACGGTTTCGTTGGCTATTTATGATTTTCTAAGTACTTATATTACCAGCAATTTACGAATAAAATGGCCAAACGACCTTTATGTAGGGAATAAAAAGATCGCAGGAATCCTTATTCAAAATGTATTATCTGGTGCTCGTTTACAATCTTCTGTGGTAGGAATTGGTATCAATATCAATCAAACGGTTTTTTTGAGTAACGCACCTAACCCAGTTTCACTAAGCCAACTGACTGGAGAGACGTATCATTTAGACTCATTAGTGGAAGAACTTTGTCAAGCTTTAGACCTTCGGTACCGTCAATTAAAGGCAGAAAAATTTGAAGAGATTGAACAAAGTTACCTTGCACGTTTATACCGATACAAAGAACAAGCTGTTTTTCAGCGAGAAAATTTAAGCATCTTTGCAGGACAAATCATCGGTATTGCTCCAGATGGTAAGCTCCAAATTATGACACCTAAAGGAAAAGAAGAATTTGCGCTCAAAGAAGTCAAATTTGTTCAATAAAAGGTATTCATAAAATATAAGTTGGATCGTTGAAAGACTTCAACGATTCAACAATTCAACAATTCAACAATTCAACAATTTTAATGTCTTTATTAAAAAAATTAGCGGGAGATACGGCTATTTACGGTGTGAGTAGCATCTTGAGTCGGATCCTCAATTTTTTGGTAATGACCTATTATCTCACGGGAGCTTTCCCACGGGAAGAGTACGGTGTTTACTCTGAGATGTATGCTTATGTTTCTATCCTAATTATTTTCTTTACCTATCGAATGGAGACCGCTTTTTTTCGTTTCGGTAGTCGGGATGGAAATTTAGATCGAACCTTCTCTACGGGAAGTACCGTGCTACTAATTACAACGATTATTTTCACCACTGGTTTGGTTCTGGCTGCGCCGGTGATAGGCCCTATGTTGGATAGTAGTAATTATCAAAAATATCTAATCTGGTTTGCTTTTATTATCGCTTTTGATGCTTTAGCTGCGCTTCCGTTTGCGCGACTCAGATTAACGGATCGTCCCGTTAAATTTGCCGTATTGAAGACGGTAAGTATCCTAGTAAATATCGTTAGCCTTTTCTTTTTTTTAGAAGGTTTACCTCGATTGATTGATGGAGGATGGAGTAGTGGCGCAGCGATTTATGATCCTGATGATCGAATTAAGTATGTGTTTATTGCTAATTTTATCGGTAGTGCGATTACTTTATTATTCTTGTTGCCTGACTATCTGAAAATTAAATTTGATTTCGATAAAGCGTTGCTTAAAAAAATGTTGATTTATGCTGCGCCTTTAATTGTGGTAAGTCTTGCTGCTGCGGTTAATCAACAACTGAATATTCCATTAGTGAAATTTTTGGCTACGGATGACGAAACGCTAGCCAAAGTAATCGTGGGAGAATATAGTGCTTGTTTTAAAATTGCGATGCTCAT
>CALKJE010000082.1 GCA_937995675.1 uncultured Saprospiraceae bacterium | reverse complement strand
GGATTAAATTCAGATCGACCATTGCCCCCACATTCCAAGACAAGTTGATAAGTATATTCTTTAAATTGACTTTTTAGTTCTGCCAGTGAAAAAGTTTTGGTCGTTTTTGCGGACTCGCCACCGATGGTCAATGTCCATTTTTCGGGATCAATATTTTCGGGAGGAATTCCATTGTTTCGAATAAAAAATTTATCAGCAGGTGTAATGGAATCGTTGAGAAGGTGCGGAGGCGTTTCAGCATTGACGGGACGGTCATTTAGTAAAACTAGGTCTGGATGTTTCCCATCAATTGGAAAGTCTTTTTCTAAAATAATTGGTAATAAATTCTCAGGTAAATATTTACCAAAAACGATAGGCATTCCGATGGCTGCTGCGAAGGCCGTTAGGGAGGTTCGTTGTACAAATTTCCGTCGGCTAAGCTGTTTCTTTTTCATTGAAGTTGTTTAAGAATTCGAAAAGAAGCTGAAAACTAGAGAAAATTTTTCAAGTCGAGCCTCTTTTTTGAGTGCATAGCCGCGCTATGGGCGAGAAAAAAGGCGAAGAATTGGATAACTTTCTCAGTTTGTAAGCACTTTTGGAGTTTTTGATCAACTTCATTCAATAAATGTAGGAAAAAAGTAGAATAAGCGCTTCGTTTTCAAACAAAAAAAGCCAACAGATAGGGATTCTGTTGACTTTTACAAAATTTTTTAATCAATATAACTAATAACAAAACAAAACTAATATACTTTTGGGGACTGTTCCATAAAGTATATCAATTTGAATCTCAAAATTTTATAGAAGAAACTCATGGGTTGATACACTTCACCGAACAGTTGAGGGTAAAGGGGTGCGTTTTGGGTTTTTCTTAATCTACGCAAGCTTTACCATGTCTCGAATCAAGATACTTTTGCGAGTAAAATGAATGAGATTTGATTTCTTCAGGTCGTTTAAAACCGAGGTTACGGTTTGTCGGGATGTGCCCGTAATATTTGCAATATCTTGCTGAGTAAGAGAGTGCTTTACCAACGTTTCGTCGATACCAATACGACGGCCACGTTTTTCTGCAGAGTCTTTGATAAAGTCGATGATTCGAGTCCGTGCATCTTTGAAGATGAGTGATTCCAAACGGCTTTCCACTCGATGCAATCTTTCGCCCATCATAAATAATATCTTATTAGATAAGCGGTGATTGGTACGCATGACTTTTCGTAAATCTTCTAATTTTAGAGAAAAATAATGTACTTCCTGATTCATCGCTTTAGCATAATCTGTTCTCTTTTCCTGACCCACGATACACAATTCACCAAACATTGATAGCGGGTGTAAAACAGATTTGATCACCTCTTTTTCATCATTACTATGGGTAACAATTTTGATGGTACCTTTTAGTAAGAAGTAAATAAAATCTGAAGAATCATTACGAGAATAAATGTAAGCGTACTTTGGTCGCTTTTTTAATTCAACCATATTTCCCAGTTGAGTCAACTCTTCGTTGGTCAATACATCAAAAATTGGAAATTGTTCTAGGAAGGTGATTTTAGAAGAAATATTCATGCCTCAGTAATTTTGGTGTGAAGTAAATATCCTTTAACGATAAATAGTCGTTTAGGGTTATGTTGTTTTTCCAAATGGTTTTTAGAGAGAAGTAGCTAAAAGCTTTTTTATTAGCTTCAACGTATAAATCACGTTTGTATAATAGTAGACACTTAATTTTAACCTTACCCCTACCCAAATCCTCAAAAAAAATTTTATTATTTCAACGGAGAAACTATTTGCCAAATATTCACTTAATTTTCACCAAAAAAACCAAATAAATAAAAAATTAAATCTGTATATTAGGAGACAAACCAAATTTTATCCTGATTTCAGTGTAAAATATTTTTTTATAAATTAAAGTCCGTATCCCAAGCAACGCTAAAAGCAATTTGAACGTTTAGCATCACCTTTTGTGGACATTCTTAAACAACTTCAGAATAAAAAAATAAATCCTCAAACTAAAATTCCAAATTAAAAATAAGAATTAATACAAATTTCCAAATTTTCAATAAAATTTGAACAGAGACTCTATTGTTTTCGAAATATAATACCAAAATTAAAAGCAGACCGATCAATCTACCATCAAAAAATATGTTTTTTTCAAAAAAAACCATCTGCTCATGCAGCGAAACCAAGGTTTCAAGACTTTTAATATTAACAGCTTGATCAAAATTGTTATTTTAAAAATTATCTACTTTAGCTGCTTACAATTTCGTTAATTATATTTCAACAAACGTTCAATTTTATTCTTATTATGAAAAAGATATACTTATTATTTCCAATAATCCTTATCCTCCTTTTTTCTGCTTGTCGGAAAGATCTAGAAACGATGGGTACGACCACCACTACTACCGATCCAGCGATTATTGAAGATTTTAGCCAAGTAATAAAACCAATAACTAGTTCAGTTGATGGACAAGTACATGATATTAATCAACGTCCCGTTGCCAATGCGACGGTTCGTCTAGGAAATCTATCTACTATGACCGATGAATACGGTCTTTTTTCTTTTGAAAATGTAACCATGAATGAGGATGGTACCTTTATTTTGGTCACTCAGAATGGATTTTTAAATGGTAGTCGTCGATTTTTTCCACGAGAAAACATCAATAATACCGTAGTTATCGAGATGATTCCTGAAAATTTCCAATCTTCTTTTGATGGTGCTACAGGCGGTACGGTTACTATTAACGGTACAACAGGTGTGGCGTTTCCAGCCAACAGTATTGTCGATGCAAATGGAGAAGTCTTCGAAGGCGAGGTATTCACCACTTCTGCTTATTTAGATCCTACGGCAAATTCTACTGCCGATCGTATGCCTGGTAACTTACAAGGTATTCAAAGAGACCTAGAAGAAGTATCGCTGCAAAGTTTCGGTATGATCAACGTGAGTTTACAAGATGCAAATGGCGCTCCGTTGAATATTCGCGAAGGATTTACAGCCACTATTAGTGTTGCCTTACCTACTTCTATTGCAGCAAATGCCCCTAATGAAATGCCACTTTGGTCTTTTAATGAAACTTATGGTGTATGGGTAGAAGAAGGGTCGGCGACTAAAATAAACGGTCACTACGTTGGTGAAGTTAGTCACTTTAGCTGGTGGAACTGTGATTATCCGTATCCATTGGTTGAGTTAGACGTTACCTTAGTAGACGAAAATGGCAATCCAGTAGAGGATCATATCGTAGCTCTTGGTTTTGAAAGTGATAGTATTGCTTGTTATTATTCTTATACCAATGAGGATGGATTTACAAGTGGTAAAGTTCCAGCTAATGAAACGTTCTTATTACAAATTAGAGGACTTTGTGGAGAAGTTATCTATTCCACGATTATTGGACCATTTACAGATGATACTTCTTTGGGTACCATCACAATTGAAGATTCCAATATTAATAATACTGAAATTATAGGTAGTCTAGTAGACTGTGCTGGAAATGCCATCACGAATGGTGCTGTAATTGTAACGGTAGGTGATCAAGATTATCTTAGACAGGTTGATAATGGTAGCTTTAACTTTTTCATTTCAACTTGTGATGGAGCCACAGATTTAACTGTTATTGGTATCGACTTTAACGAACTATTTGAGAGTGACCCAGTGGATGGAGTCGTAGGAACGGTAGTTAATACGGGTGCAATACAAGTTTGTGATAATCCAATTACTCAAAGTATTATGACGGTAACCGTCGGAACAGAAACGTATAACTACGTTGGATCAAGTCTAACAGGTGGTGTTTCACCTAATGGGTTGATTAGAATTCAATATAGTCCACTAGATTCTTTAGGAGAAGAAACATTTATTTCTTTAAATCCTAATGGAACTACCGTAGGAAATTATGACAATGATAATAATTGTACCATGTTTGATTATTCAACCCAACCAGATTTCCCTTATAGCTTAAGAAATGTAGATGCTAACGCACAAGGATTGATTTTTGAGAATTTTGATGTTACAGAAGTTAGTCCTAACTTAATAGGAACATTCAGTGGCGAGGTGGTTAACGAAGCTGGATTCGTGGCAGACACGGTCATGGTATCCGGATCATTCACCATCATCCAATAATAAAAACTTCTCCCTACTTTTTTAGTGGGGAGAATTTATAAAGATGTAATAAAGCTTAGAAAACCAAAACCCTTTAAATTATCTAATGTTGACGGAAATACAACTAATTAAAAATTGCCA
>CALKJE010000081.1 GCA_937995675.1 uncultured Saprospiraceae bacterium | reverse complement strand
ATTGCCGTCTTTCCTACCTGACGGTCACCGATAATTAACTCTCGTTGTCCACGTCCGATTGGAATCATGGAATCGATTGCTTTGATACCTGTCTGTAATGGCTCATATACCGGCTGTCGGAAAACTACCCCAGGAGCTTTACGCTCAATAGGCATAGAGTAACGAGCACCACTGATATCTCCTTTACCGTCAATAGGTTGTCCTAGCGGATCTACTACCCGACCAACAAAACCTTCTCCAACGTCAATCGAAGCAATTTTTTTGGTACGACGTACGGTAGATCCTTCTCTAACTCCGTCACCGGAACCAAGTAGTACTACCCCTACGTTATCTTCTTCCAGGTTAAGTACAATCGCTTGTACACCCGTTTCAAATTCTACTAATTCCCCCGCTTGTACTTGGGTAAGACCATATACACGAGCGATTCCATCTCCTACTTGGAGTACCGTACCTACTTCTTCTAATTCAGCAGCGGTTTTAAATCCGGAAAGTTGTTGTTTGAGGATTGCTGATATCTCATCAGGTTTAACGTCAGCCATAATATTTTATAATTTTAAGGTTGAATTATCTATTTAGTTAGCAAACTCTTTTTTGAGTTGTTCCAGTTTATGTGCGACACTGGCGTCGTATAATTTATCATCAAACTCTACGACAAATCCTCCAATTAAGTCTGGATTTACTTTAGAGACGATGTCAATTTTTTCGCTTGTATCTGAGCTTTCCAAGAATTTCTTTTCGATTTGTGCAATCGCTTCATCGGTCAGCGCAGTAGCAGTCGTTAAAGTAACCGTAGATACTTTATTCATTTGTTGATACTGCTTCACAAATGCTTGAGCAATACCTTCTAAGTGTTCCGCACGATTTTTTCTCACGACAATATCGAGAAAAGCCATCGTCATTTCATCAAAGTTATCTTTGAATAAAGCGTTGAATACCTGCTGCTTTTTGTTTGGCGGAATAATAGGGCTTTTGATCATTACTTCAAAATCCCTGTTTTCCGTTGCTTTTAAAAAGCCATCAATATCCGTTTTAATGCGGTCTAGTTTATTCTGTTCTTTGGCCAGATCTACCAGTGACTTAGCATAGCGGGTCGCAATTCTGGATACAGACATACTAGTTTAATTTTATTTCGTTAACGAGATCGTTGACAAAAGAAGTTTGAGAAGCATCTCCTTTTAGTTCACGACGAATTACCTTTTCAGCAATTTCTAAAGCCATGTTACCTGCTTGGTTTTTAACTTCTTTCATCGCTTGCACCTTCTGGTTTTCAATTTCCTGACGGGCATTAGAGATAATTTTTTGTGCTTCTTGGCGCGCTTTTTCTTTTGCTTCTTCGATCGTGGCATTACCCGTTTCTCGAGCTTCTTTCAACATCTTAGCACGTTCTTCACGAGCTTCTGAAAGTAATTTTTCGTTTTCAGATTTTAGATTCGCCATTTCATTACGTGCCTGCTCGGCAGTTTTTAAGGCATCTTCAATATCTCCATTACGCTTGGCCAATGCATCAGAAATCGGCTTAAAAGCAAACTTTGACATCAACATCCAAAAAAGGAAGAAGATCAAAATAGTCCAGAAAATTAATCCTGGTTCTGGTAAAATAGGCCAAAAACGGCCAGCTGCTAGAAAAGTCATATTCTATTATTTAAAATAAAAAATATTTAATCAAATTGGAAAAGGCACCATCCGGCAATCCCGAACGGCGCTTTTCATTTTGTTGGAGCAACTCCTTTTTCTTAGATAAAGAAAGAAAGAATGATCGCGATGATGGCAGCACCCTCAATAAGGGCAGCCATGATCAACATGTTTGCACGAATATCACCTACAGCTTCTGGCTGACGAGCGATAGATTCCATTGCTTTAGCTCCGATATTTCCAATACCGATGCCTGCTCCGATTACGGCGATTCCAGCTCCGATGGCTGCTAATGAACCTGTCATAGTTATACTATTTAAGAGTAATTAAAAATATTTTTATTGGCTTTTCGCCAGACTGATTAAATTCATAAAAACGAATTCGATCAGTTTAATTTTCTCTAGTGGGCTTCCTCGTGATGGTGGTGCTCTTCTACCGCAGCTCCAATATAAGAAGCAGATAAGATAGTAAAGATATAAGCCTGTAAGACAGCTACTAGTAATTCAAGTGCCATCATAAACATGGTCAATAAAGTCGCTGCTACCGCTCCTACTCCAGCTCCCACTAAGTTCTTACCAGATTCTCCTAAAACAAAGATTAATCCTACGAAAGCCACAATTACAATGTGTCCAGCAGTAATATTCGCAAACAAACGAATAAAGAGTACAATCGGCTTTAAGAAAACCCCCATAATCTCTACAGGTGTAATAATAAGCTTTACCGCAGCAGGGATTCCTGGCATCCAAAGAATGTGTGTCCAATAATCACGGTTACCATTTAAGTTGGTAATTAAAAAAGTAAATAGTGCTAATGCAATGGTTATACTAATCGTACCTGATGCGTTTCCGCTACCTGGAAAGAATGGAATTTGTCCTAATAAATTAAGTCCTAGAATAAAGAAGAAAGCTGACATTAAATATGGCATAAATCGAGCATATTTCTCTTCTCCGATCATCGGCTTAGCGACTTCATCCTGGATAAAGACAAATAAAGGCTCCATAAATCCTTGAAGTCCTTTCGGTGCTTGTCCATCTCGTGTGCGGTATGCTTTTGCTACGCGTAGAAAAACAAATCCTAATAATAAGGCGACAAACAACATCGTGAAAACGTTTTTCGTAATCGAGAAGTCCATATAAGAAGTCATACCTCCACCAGCTAATCCGCCATCTAGTGTACTTCGATCTTCTAAATCAAATCCTTTTCCATTATAAAAAGCTTGAACGTCATGGCCTTTGTCCAGTTCGTCCATTATTTTATCTTTCATCCCCTTCTCTTTATGATCTCCGTGATCATGTCCAGCGTGACCGTGACCTGAGTGATCATGTTTAGAATGATCATGTGCAGAATGGTCATCTCCATGCGAACCATGTCCGTCCCAGCTAATATTCACTTTACCCATTGGAAAGTTTGTATCCTTGATTCGACGTACAACGCCGTGGCTCAGAACATAACGATCAATGGCGATACTACCATTTCCACCTTTTCCAATATCAAAACTAGCAGAAGAAGGAAGGAAAGTAACTCCTCCTCCGTTGCGATCGTAAAAGATCATGGCTGGAAGCGGAATATAGATATCACCGAAGAAGTGAAAAGTATGAGCATCCGCAATATGATGCAGAGCTACCTCACCAGGATTAAATGGGCCATCACCGCCAGCAAAAGTTTTGTTACTAAAACCACTGATTAGAATGGTTACTAGTAAGAACACTCGAAATATTGATTTTGTACGCATAGGTATACACTTATGGAGATTTTTTTCAAATCGAGTGCAAAGGTAGCGATATTATCTTTTTAAAAAAAGGTTATGCCCTTGTTTTTTTTAGAAGGAGAAAGGAAATTTTCAACAGACAGTTTCAAGGGTCAAAATTTGAGGAAAAACAGCAATTTTAGGAGGAGAAAAAGACATCACAAAAAGCTTGGATTATGCTACCCCTGCTTTGAGTGCTTCCAAAGTTGCTTCAATTTCTTTTTTCATTTCAATAAAAGCATTATCCGAGTAAGGAACCAGTGGTAACCGCGTATGTCGAGTGCAAATTCCGGCAATTTCCAATGCGGCTTTGATACCTACGGGATTTCCTTCTAAATAAAGCCAATGATGCAAATTAATCGTCGCTAGATGGATCGCCTGAGCGGTAGAAAAGTCTCCATTTCTAGCTGACCGAACCATTTGGCTATAAGGACCAGGTAATAAATTGCCGATTACGGAGATAACGCCGGTTCCGCCAATAGAAATCATTGGTAAACAAGTCGGGTCATCCCCAGATAAGACTTGAAAATGGGATGGTTTGTCTTTTATAATTTTAGCGGCAGCTACCAGATCACCTGTGGCATCTTTGACAGCGATAAATTTATCTGAGGCGTGAGCCAATCGAAGAATTGTTTCAGGTTCAATTTTAGAGGAAGTCCGTCCTGGCACATTATAAATCACTATGGGAACTGGTGCTAACTCAGCTATTTTCATGTAATGGCGATAAATTCCTTCCTGAGTAGGTTTGTTGTAAGCAGGACTACTAGAAAGCATTCCATCAAAACCAGAAAAATCAAAATCTCGTATCCGTTGTTGAAGTGCGGCTGTGTCATTATGACCAAATAAACCAGCCATTAGCGGTATTCGACCATTATTTATTTTTTTAGTAAAAGCAAAAACCTCTAAGCATTCTTCTCGACTGAGCGTAATGGCTTCACCTGTTGTTCCGAGAGAAACTAAATAATCTACTCCACCAGTAATACAATGCTCGATGACCCTTTCCAACGCGGGATAATCTACTGCTCCAGTCATTGTAAAAGGAGTAACTAAAGCAACTCCGGTACCGGAGAAATTGGTTGATATCATGCCCTGCTGCTATTCTTCAAACGGTTTAAAAAATAAGATACGTGCTTTACAAAAAAATCGAGATTGGGTTGACGAGACGTGTCGATCATTAAATCATAGCAATGTAATTTTTCTGAATATGGTCCTACACGTAGGTGCGCGTGAGACAAACCAGATACATATTCCAGTGCTGGTTGTTGATCAAGATAAAGATTAATTAAAAAATCAAACGATTGATTAACGAATCCGCTGATAACCTCATCATTAGGATATTGAATCCAATTAAGGTCTTTTTTAGTAAAATGCTTAAACGCAAAATTGGGATTCGGCTCATTTTCTTGTAAAAAAGCGAATAAAGTAACCTCTTTGCCTTTGTTTCTAAGCTCATCGGCATATTGACGAACAATATTACGATGTTGAGGATCTGTAGCATCGAATAATAGACCGACCGTTTGAGCTTGTTCAAAACTCATTGGGTAGCGATCAATTTTACGACTACGGATTTTAGTTAACAACGATTGTTCTCGCTGTTTTGCTTTCCATTCATTAAAAATTCTCATAGTAGAAAGTGGTGATGGTTAAAACTCTAATTTGTAGGTTAGGTTTCACCATTTTAAATTCGTCAGATAGTACATCAATACAGTTCCTTCGATGATCCAGTCTTACGACTGATATTTAATCATTACTGTGTTGATTTGGTTTCCACGATTGCTTTTTCTTTTAGCAGATCGTAGTGTCCCATTTGACTATATTTATGAATACGCGCTTCAATACGTGCATCCGGATCCATTGCTTGTAATTCTATAATGGATTTTTTTAATTGTTTTTTCAGCATTTTGACTGCCTCTTCTGGTGCAGAATGTGCACCACCCGGTGGCTCTTTTACAATTCCGTCAATGAGTTGGAATTCGAGCATATGGTCAGCTGTTAGCTTTAGCGCTTCGGCCGCCTGTTCTTTATAATCCCAGCTGCGCCAAAGAATTGAAGAGCAAGATTCAGGTGAGATAACAGAATACCAAGTATTTTCCATCATAAAGACCTGATCACCAAGTCCAATACCGATGGCTCCTCCAGAAGCTCCTTCACCGATTACTGCACAAACGATCGGTACTCGAAGTTGTGCCATTTCAAAAAGATTACGAGCGATGGCTTCAGCTTGTCCACGTTCTTCCGCTTCCAATCCAGGATAAGCACCTGGTGTATCGATTAGTGAGATGACAGGCAAATTGAAGCGTTCAGCCATTTTCATAAGTCGTAGTGCTTTTCGGTATCCTTCTGGGTTTGCCATTCCAAAGTTGCGATATTGTCGCATTTTGGTGTTGACACCTTTTTGATGACCAATAAAAACGACAGACTGCCCATCAAGGTTACCGATGCCGCCTACAATGGCTTTATCATCTCTAAAATATCGATCACCGTGCAACTCAATAAATTTTTTACACATATTATTAATGTAAAAAAGAGAATAGGGTCGCTCAGGATGACGAGAAAGTTGTACTTTCTGCCAACCAGTTAGGTTATCATAAATGGCTTTACGCTCACTTTTAATTTTATTTTCTAGTTCGGCGATCTTATCAGATACGTCGATATCACCTGCTTCACCAACTTGCTTAATTTTATCAAGTTGTTGGTAAAGGCTTTCCAGGGGTTTTTCAAATTCTAAAAACACCATAGTCGAATGTTTTTTTGGGTGTAGATTTCAATAAAAACGTTTACTGAAACTTATTTCTGCAATGTTTATGCTGTTATTAACGCCATTTAAGGGCGCTTTCGCCTTACAAAGATGGCAAAATCATTGGGATTGCACGCTCTAGAAGAAACTTTTTTTATTTTTAGTGGTAAACTATTGCATCTTTGCAAAAACAAATTTACATTTGCATTCGCTAGAACGGAAAAGTCCGATTTTAGTACAAAAAAATAAAAAAAAGCTTTTTAGCTTTTTAAAATATTGGTCTGGTAGTTCAGTTGGTTAGAATACCTGCCTGTC